>NZ_BAAJYT010000013.1:0-50792 GCF_057541515.1 Acidovorax sp. KNOB132 | reverse complement strand
GCCGCGGGGCGTGCCAGGGTGCGCGCGGGGCTGGCGGCCATGTCGGAGGCGCGCTCCTGCAGGCGGCTCGGCGCGGCCTGCTCGGGCGCGTTTTCCAGGCTGGACAGCGTGTCTTCCGCCGTGGCCATGACTTCCACGCCATTGGCGGTGGGGCGGTTGGACAGGATGAGGGTGCCGTCCCCGAAGGCCATGCGCGCCTTGGCCAGGGCCTCACGCGAGGTGGGGGCGGTGAAGCGTTTGATGTTCATGCGGATGCACCTTTGAGGATCGGGCCAATGCGGATGGTGTGGGTTTCAGGGATCTCGCTGTGGGCGAGCACCTGCAGCCGGGGCGCGACGCGGCGCACCAGGCGGGAAATGGCGTTGCGGATGGCGTCGGGCACCAGCAGGCAGGCGGGCATGCCCAGTTCTTCCTGCTTCATGGCGACTTCGGCGGCCTTCTGCGTGAGGATGTCGGCCACGCCCGGGTCGAGCGATGGGCCGGCGTTGTTGCTCAGGGCCTGCACCAGCAGGCGCTCCAGGCCAGGTTCGATGGCGATCACGTTCAGCTCGCGCGTCGGGCCGTAGATCTGCTGCACGATGGCGGGCGACAGCGCGATGCGCACGCGGCGGGCCAGTTCCACCGGGTCGGTGGTGGCGCCGGCATGTTCGGCCAGCGTCTCGATGATGGTGCGGATGTCGCGGATGTGCACAGACTCTTCCAGCAGCAGCTGGAGGACTTTCTGGAACGTTGCGATCGACACCATTTTGGGAACCACTTCCTCGATGAGCTTGGGGGCCAGTTTTGCCACGTGTTCCACGAGTTGCTGGGTTTCGGTGCGACTCAGGAGCTTGGCGGCTTGAACTTGCATCAAGTGTGACAAATGCGTCGCCATCACGGTTTCTGAATCAACGACCGTAAAACCCGCCATTTGTGCCGCTTCCTTCTGGTGTTCGTCGATCCAGTGGGCGGGCAGGCCGAATGCGGGGTCGGTCGTGGGCGTGCCGATCAGGGGGGTGGTGATGCCGCCGGGGTTGATCGCCAGGTGCATGCCGGGGAAGGCCTCGCCTTCGCCCACCACCACGCCGCGCAGGGTGATGCGGTAGGCGCTGGGCTTGAGTTCCAGGTTGTCGCGCACGTGCACGGCCGGCGGCAGGAAGCCCACTTCCTGCGCGAACTTGCGGCGCACGCCCTTGATACGGGTGAGCAGGTCGCCCTGGCGGTTCTTGTCCACCAGGGTGATGAGCCGGTAGCCCAGCTCCAGGCCCAGCAGGTCCACGGGCTGCAGGTCGTCCCAGCTGGCTTCGCCGTCGTGCGCGGGCGGGGGCGCTTCCACCACCGGCTGCGGGGCGTTGGCGCGCTTCATCAGCGTCCAGGCGGCGTAGCCCAAGCCTGAGCCCATGATGAGGAACACGGCGTGCGGCATGCCCGGGATCAGGCCCAGCAGGATCAGGATGCCGGCCGTCACGCCCAGCACGCGGGGCGACATGAAGAGCTGTTGCACGATCTGGTGCCCCATGTCCTCTTCCTTGCCCACGCGCGAGATCACCATGCCGCGGCCACCGAGATCAGCAGGCCCGGGATCTGCGCCACCAGCGCGTCGCCGACGGCCAGCAGGATGTAGCTGTTGGCCGCCTGGCCGGCCGACAGGTCGTGCTGCAGCATGCCGATGGCGAAGCCGCCGACGATGTTGATCAGCAGGATCAGGATGCCGGCGACCGCATCGCCGCGCACGAACTTCGAGGCGCCGTCCATCGACCCGAAGAAGTTGGCTTCTTCCGCCACTTCCAGGCGCCGGCGCTTGGCTTCCTTCTCGTCGATGAGGCCGGCGTTCAGGTCGGCGTCCACCGCCATCTGCTTGCCGGGCATGGCGTCCAGGGTGAAGCGGGCCGACACTTCGGCGATCCGCTCGGCGCCCTTGGTCACCACCACGAAGTTGATCACCACCAGGATGGCGAACACGATCAGGCCGACGGCGAAGTTGCCGCCGATCAGGAAATGGCCGAAGGCCTCGATCACCGCACCCGCCGCGCCCGGGCCGGTGTGGCCTTCCAGCAGCACCACGCGGGTGGAGGCCACGTTGAGCGACAGCCGCATCAGCGTGGTCAGCAGCAGCACCGAGGGAAACGCCGCGAAGTCCAGCGGCCGCAGCATGTAGGCCGCCACCATCATCACCATCAGCGCGACGGCGATGTTCAGGGTGAAGAAGGTGTCCAGCAGCCAGGCGGGGATGGGCAGCACCATCAGCGCCAGGATGGCCACCACCAGCAGCGGGGCGGACATGCCCTGCACGGCCGAGGCGTTGGTGCCGGCCCACTGCCGGACGGATTTGATGGAGGGCGTCATGGGGCGGTCCCTGCGTCGGTGGTGCGGTTCAGCGGATCAAGTTCGGGCGGCACGAACGGGTCGGGCTGGGCCTCGGGCATGCGGCCTTCGCCGCGCATCGCGGCCTTGAGGCGGTAAACGTAGGCCAGCACCTGCGCCACGGCGGCGTACAGCGTGGCGGGGATGGCCTGGTCCAGCTCGGCATGCGCGTAGAGCGCGCGGGCCAGCATGGGCGACTGCAGCACCGGTACCGAATGCTGCGTGGCCATTTCGCGGATCTTGAAGGCGAGCAGGTCGGTGCCCTTGGAGATCACCTGCGGGGCGCTCATCGTGCCTTCTTCGTACTTGAGGGCCACGGCATAGTGGGTCGGGTTCATCACCACGAAGTCGGCCTTGGGCACGGCGGCGATGCTGGCGCGGTCGGCGATCTCGCGGGCGCGCTGGCGCTGGCGGCTCTTGGTCTCGGGGCTGCCCTCGGATTCCTTGTGCTCCTGCTTGATTTCCTCGTGCGACATCTTCTGGCGCGACTTGAAGAAGAACGCCTGCAGCGGCACGTCGACGACCGCCGCGAGAAACACCACCAGCAGCATGAGGCTCACGCCCGAGGTCATCCATTCACCCACCCAGCGCAGAGCCACCGGCGAGGGCTGCAGCACCAGCATGGACAGCTTCTGGATGCTGTTGCCCAGGAAGTTCCAGGCCACGGCGGTGATCACGCCGGTCATGAGCACCATCTTGCCCACGTTGACCAGCTGCTGTTTGGACACCAGGTTGGTGAACCCCGAGATCGGGTTCAGCCGGCTGAACTGGGGCGTGATGGGCTGGAAGCTGAACACCCAGCCGCCGGCGCCGATGGCGCTGACCACGGCGGCGGCGCTGGTGAGAACGGCGAAGACGAGGCTGGCGACCACGCCGATCAGCGCCATCTGATGCAACCGGGTGACCATGCTGCCCGTGGCCTGCACCGTGGCGGCGTTGAACACCAGCTGCTCGCGCACGGCCAGCTGCAGGTGTTCGGTCAGCATGGGCGCCAGCACGAGGACGCTGCAGGCGCCCATGCCAAGGACGGCGATGTGGGACAGGTCCCGCGAGCGCGCAGCCTGGCCGTCCTTGCGCGCTTTCTGGAGCTTGTGCTCTGTCGCGGGGAGGTCTTTGTCTTGGCTGGAGTCCATGGTGGCATGACGGCTGGTGGTCATGCCATTGTCGTGAGCGCCCCGGAAACCTAAAGCGCGAATAGACGGCTTGTCGGGCGGCTATTCAGGGTGGCGGCCGGTGGGGTGGGCCGGCAGGGGCGGGGCGTCACGCACCCCGGTACATCAAAAATGATAGCAATATGCCCTAGTGCTTATTGCCATTGCATGCCAAAAGGCCATGAAATCCCATGTGGATATACGATGGGCGCTCCTTTTTCAGGAGCGCCAGCGCCCGCCCGGCATCAGAAGCCCAGGCTGGCCAGCAGATCGTCCACTTGCGACTGGTCGGTGACCACATCGGGCGTGCCTTCGGGATCGACCACCGGGCCGGCCAGGTGTTCGCGGCGCGCTTCCACCACGGGGGCGACCTGCGCCTGCGCGGCCGGTGGGGCGGTCTGGATGAGCAACTGCACCAGCTGCTCTTCGATCGTGGCCGCCAGGTTGACCACACGGGCGATCACCTGGCCGGTGAGGTCGTGGAAGTCCTGCGCCATCATGATTTCGGTCAGGTGGCCGTCGGCTTCCTTGGTGACGCGCTCCACGTCGTGCAGGAAGTTCATGATCTCGCCCTTGGCGACGGCCGCCACGGGGTCCTTGACCAGCGAGGAGACGACGCGGCGGGTTTCCTCGGCGATGAAGTCGTGCTGGGCCTTGGCCTGCTCCACCCGGCTCAATACCTTCTCTGCCGCTTCGCCCGTGAGGCGCGCGATGTAGGAAAGTCGGCTTTGGGCATCGGGCAACTCGCCCATCGTGCCGCGCAGCTTGTCGGCGTAGCCGAGTTCGTTCAGCGAGTCGTGCAGCTGGCGGGTCAGCTGGCCGATCTTGTTGTGAACGGCGCCGGCTTCCGGAAGGTTGTTGTCCGAGGTATCCATGATCACAGGCCCATTTTCTTGAGGATCAGGGTGACTTTCTCTTCCAGCGTGGCCTTGGTGAACGGCTTGACGATGTAGCCGGCTGCCCCGTTCTGGGCGGCTGCCACGATGTCTTCCTTGCGGGCTTCCGCCGTCACCATCAGCACAGGCAGGTGCTTGAGCTTGTCGTCCTTCTTGATTTCAGCCAGCAGCTGGAATCCGTTCATGTTGGGCATGTTGATGTCGGTGACGACGAAATCGAACTTGCTGTTGCGCAGTTTGTTCAGCGCCACCACGCCGTCTTCCGCCTCATCGGCATCGGCAAAGCCGCTTTCCTTGAGCAGGTTGCGCACGATGCGTCGCATGGTGGAGAAGTCGTCAACGATCAAAAAGCGGAGTGCAGTGGTCACGTGGGACCCTTTCGGTCGGAAATTGCAGTGTGTATTGTCATGGGCCGCAGGTTTGGTGACAAGACGTTACGGCCGAGGGGCGGATGCCGGATTCTCGCGCTTTTCGGCGGTGAACTCCGTGGAAGTGATGGTGGCAGATTTCTTTCCGAGCAGCCGTTCCTCGGCTTCCTGGGTCAAAACCGTGATCGTGATGCGCCGGTTGGCGGGCGCGCGCGGCTCCTTGGGTTCCAGCAAATCGCTGGCCGCCAGCCCGACAACGCGGCCCAGCTTGGCATCCGGCATGCCGGCGGCCACGAGTTCGCGGCGCGAGGCGTTGGCCCGGTCGGCCGACAGTTCCCAATTGCTGTAGCCGCGGTCGCCGTTGCCGTAGGGCGTCGCGTCGGTGTGGCCCGCCAGGCTGATGCGGTTTTGCACGCCGCCGAGCGCGGTTCCGATTTCTCGAAGAATGTCGCGCATGTAGGGTTTTACCAACGCACTGCCGCTGTCGAACATGGGCCGGTTCTGGTCGTCCACGATCTGGATCTGCAGGCCATCGGGCGTCACATCCATGCGGATCTGCGAGCGATACTCATTCAGTTTGGGCGTTTCGGTGATCAGCGCGTCGATTTTGGCCTGCAGCGCCTTGATGCGCATCTCGTCCTGGCGGGCGCGCTCGGCGCGTGCGGCTTCGAGGTTGGCGCGGCGGTTCGTCGATGTCTCCGAGTCGGAGCGCCGAACCTGGCCATGCACCTTGGACAGATCGTTGCCGCCGCCGGGAATCACGCTCGAGCTGTTGCCCGCACCGTCTCCCCCCTGCATGGACACCTTCAGCGGCGAATTGAAGTAGGCGGCGATGCCCTGCAGTTCGCCCTTGGCGGTGGAGCCCAGCAGCCACATCAGCAGGAAGAACGCCATCATGGCCGTCACGAAGTCGGCATAGGCGATCTTCCAGGCGCCGCCATGCACGGCATGGCCGCCCTTCTTGACGCGCTTGATGATGATCGGCTGGAGTTTCTTGTCGGCCATGGCGGCGTCTTCAGCCTACTTCTTGCCCTTCACGTGGCTTTCCAGTTCGGAAAAGCTCGGACGGTCGGTGGAGAACAGGACCTTGCGGCCGAATTCGATCGCGGTGGCGGGGTTGTAGCCCTGCATGCTGGCCAGCAGCGTGGTCTTGATGCATTGCAGTTCCTTGGCGGCATCTTCCAGCTTCTGCTCGACCAGGCCACCGAGGGGTTCCACCACGCCATAGGCCAGCAAGATCCCGAGGAAGGTGCCGACCAGCGCCGAGCCGATCATGCCGCCCAGCACGGAGGGAGGCTGGCCCACCGAGCCCATCGTGTTCACCACGCCCAGCACGGCGGCGATGATGCCGAAGGCCGGCAGCGCGCCAGCCAGGCGGGCCAGTGCCGCCACGGGGGCGTGTGCTTCCTGGTGATGGGTTTCGATCTCGCTGTCCATCAGCGCCTCGATCTCGTGCGCGTTCAGGTTGCCCGAGACCATCATGCGCAGGTAATCGGTCATGAACTCGATCACATGGTGGTCGCTGCCGACCGTGGGGTATTTCTTGAAGATTTCGGATTCGTGGGGCGTCTCGACATCCTTTTCGATGGCCATCAGCCCTTCCTTGCGGGCTTTCTGCAGGATGTCGTAGAGCATCGCCATCAGTTCCATGTACCGTGCCTTGGTGTACTTGGACCCCTTGAGCGCCATGGGCAGCGCCTTCAGCGTGGACTTGAGCACCTTCGGCTGGTTGTTCACCACGAACGCGCCCAGCGCGCCGCCGAAGATCGTGATCATCTCGAAAGGGAGTGCTTTGATGATCACGCTCACATTCCCGCCGTGTACCACGTACACGCCGAAAATGCACCCGAGGCAGACCAGGTAACCGATGATTACAAACATGGGGCCATTCTGGCAGAGTCTTTTTGAAGCGCAAAAACGGAAATGCAGGCGGGATACACCCCAATTCGTTCCCCTTGACAAGTCCCGTTGCCCTGTTGGTGAAACCGGCCGCCCACCGCCAAAACAGGCGGGCAAACCATGGTTTATTGGGGCCACCGCAGGGGCCGGGAGCCCCTAAGATGGACCCCGGCCGTTTCGGTCCACTGCCCCCGATCCCACCCTTTTCCATTGCCTGCCGCCGATGTGCTCCATGCCCACTTCCACCGACGATGCTGACGTGCAAGAGCATGCCGACCTGCTGATCGCGCTCTTTCAGGCCGAGCAGTGCCTGGCGCAGCAGGATCTGGTGGGTGCCCTGACGAAATTCGCCACCGCCCTGGCTTTCGATCCACAGCGTGCGGACGTCTGGATGCATGTCGGGCGCACCTACCTCAAGATGGAAAACTGGGCGCAGGCCATTCCGGCGCTGGAGACCGCCCTGAACCTGCAGCCCGGCATGCCGGATGCGCAGCATGGCCTGTCGTTCGCATTGTTCAACCTGGGCCGGCACGCCGAAGCGTTGCAAATGATCGACGATGTGTGTCGCCGCGGCAACAACCCGGCCATGTGGGTCATGCGCGCCTTCCTGCATGACCAGATCGAGGGCAGTCCCGTCAAGACGCTGGAGGTCTACAGGGACTGGGGCCGGCGCTACGCCGATCCGCTGACGCGCAAGGCCGCTCCCCTCGCCGTGACCGATCGCCGCCCGAAGAAACGCCTCAAGGTGGGCTATGTCACGGCCGATTTCCGGGAGCACTCCATCGCGTTCTTCATGCTGCCCGTGCTGCGCCACCATGACCCGCAGGAGGTCGAGGTGCATGTGTACTCGGGCGGGCGGCGCGACGGCATCACCGATGCCCTGCAGCAGTGCGTGCCCCATTGGCACGAGATGATCCACCTGTCCGACGATGACCTTTACACGCTCATCCGCTCGCACGGCATCGACGTGCTGGTGGACCTGTCGGGCCACACCGCCGGCAACCGCCTGCTGGTCTTCGCGCGCCGCGCGGCGCCCGTACAGGTGACGTGGCTCGGATTCATGAGCCCGCTGGGCATGAAGGCCATGGATTACCGCCTGACCGATGCGGCCATCACCCCGCCAGGCCATGAAGTCTTCTACAGCGAGCGGCTCTTTCGCCTGGCCTGCATGGCGAGCTACGCACCGCCCACCTATGCGCCGCTGTGCGAAGAGCCGCCAATGCTGCGCAACGGCTACCCCACGCTCATCTCGCTGAACAATTCCGCCAAGGTCACGGACCGCATGCTGGGTGTCTGGGGGCGCATCCTGAAGGCGCGCACCGATGCGCGCCTCGTCATCATGGTGAAGGAGCGGTCTGCCGAGGCCGCCCAGGCCAACATGCAGATGCGGGTCGAGGCTCAGGGCCTGCCGCTGGACCGCGTGTTCGTGATGCACCAGCAACCGCTCAACCAGTTCATGGAACTGGGACATATTGCCGACGTGGCACTCGACACGGCCCCGATCTCCGGTGGCACCACGACGCTGCATGCCCTCTGGATGGGACTGCCGATCGTGTCGCTGGACGCCGAGCGCGGTGTGGACGCGAGCACCGCGCGCACGCTGCAGGGCGTG
The DNA here is from genome assembly GCF_057541515.1 of Acidovorax sp. KNOB132. NCBI lineage: Bacteria > Pseudomonadati > Pseudomonadota > Betaproteobacteria > Burkholderiales > Comamonadaceae > Acidovorax > Acidovorax sp. KNOB132. Next base: position 42,523 of record NZ_BAAJYT010000013.1, on the reverse strand, counting down.
GGCTATCCCGATTGGGTGGCGCGCAGCGACGACCAATACGTCGAGCGGGCTCTGGCGTTCATGGCCGATCCGGAAACCCTGGCCCGCCTGCGCCACGAAACACGGCAACGCTTGTCCGCCTGCGCACTCATGGACTATGCCGCCCGCACGGCCGAGCTGGAAAAGGCGTTCCGGCTCATGTGGCTCAATTACCTGGAAGGCCGCGACCGTTTCCTGGATGTGTTCGCCGATCCGGAGCCGGTCCTGGCACGCCTGGGCGGCGGTGAGAAGCGTGCGCACGGCACGCCCTCCGTATGACCGCCGGCGCTCCCACCGATCCCATTCCTCTGCTGGTGCCGGATGTGCCGGACCCGGTGTCCCTCCTGCCCTATCTGCAGCGCATGCATGCCGCGCGCTACTACTCCAACGGCGGCCCACTGGTGCGCGAACTGGAGGACCGCTTTGCCGAGCGCTTCGGCCTGGGCGCAGAGCAGGTCACGACCGTGGCAAGTGCGACGCTGGGCCTGGAGTTGGTGCTGCAATCGCTGGGGCTGCGCGCCGGCTCCCGCGTGCTCATGCCCACCTTCACGTTCGCTGCCACGGCGACGGCCGTGCTGCGCGCCGGCCACGTGCCGGTACTTTGCGATGTGGATGCCGACAGCTGGCTGCTGACGCCCGACATCGCGCGCGCGGCCCGTGCCACCGGTGCCGTGGATGCCGTACTGCCCGTGGCGGCCCTCGGCATGCCGCACGACATGGCGGCATGGCAGCGCTTCGAGGACGAAACGGGCCTCCCGGTGGTGATCGACGCCGCCGCCGGCTTTGGCAGCCAGTGGCTGGCAGGCGCTTCGGGCACGCTCGTGTTCAGCCTCCATGCCACCAAGTCGCTGCCGGCGGGAGAGGGCGGTTTCGTGGTCTCATCGCGCCCCGGGTTGGCGGCGCGAGTGCGCCAGTCGGCCAATTTCGGCATCAACCTCGACCCGTCCAGCCACCTGCCGGTCGGCGCCCTGGCGGCAGTGGGCACCAACGCCAAAATGAGCGAGTTGCACGCTGCCGTGGCGCTGGCATCGCTCGCTTGCTGGGAGCAGGGCGCGCAGGTCCGGCGCGCGTTGCTGCGGGAAATGCAGGACGCCCTTGCACGCGCGGCGGACGGCCGGATCGCATGGCAGATGGCCGGCCCGGCCGGCGCCATCGCGGCACCGACGCTGTTGTGTGCACGGATGCCCGACACTGCCTGCCGGAGTCGGCTCGAGGCACTGTGTGCCGCGCAGGGCATCGCGACGCGTCGCTGGTACCAGCCCCTCATGCACCGCATGGAAGCGCTGTTGCCCTTCTGTACGCTATTGCCCACGCCCCAGGCGGATGCGCTCGCCGAGACCCTGATCGGCCTGCCGTTCTTTCCGAAGATGGATCCTGCGCAGATGCAGCGGCTCACCCGTGTGATGGAGCAGGCAATGCGCAGCTAGGAAGGGGTCCATTTCAGATCACTGTAGAGACAATGGGCTGCACGAGCCGCCGCTGGCTCGGCAGGCCCCAGACCAGTACCGAACACGGGGCCGCGGTCCTTGCAACATCCATCCAGAAGAGTCGATCCATGCCGACCAGTGTCCTTTCCCCCCACTTTTATCGAGATCCCGATCACCACGCCCGCGAACTGGAGGGGCTGTTCCGCGAAAGCTGGGTTTTCGTCTGCATGCGCTTCGAACTCGGCGGTCTCGTGCACCGTGGTGTGCAGGTGGGCGGGGTGTCGTTGTTGCTCCAGTGCGACAGCCAGGGGCTGCCGCGTGCTTTCCTCAATGTCTGCTCCCACCGGCATGCCCAGTTGTGCGAATCGGGCACGCACCGCGGGCCTGCGCGCTGCCCCTACCATGGCTGGGTGTACGACCGGGAGGGCGTTCCCGTCGGCATTCCGGCGAAACACTGCTTTCCCGAGGTGGTGGCCGAACCTGCCCGCTTTCGCCTGCAGGAATTCAACTGCGAGGCGGTAGGGCAGTTCGTATTCGTGCGTATTTCCGAAAGCGGCCCGGCACTGCGCGAGTATCTGGGCGAGCAATACGCCTTTCTCGAGCGTGCCAGCCAGGGGATGCAAGGCTTGCTGGACGAGTTCCGGGAGCCGGTGGGCGCCAACTGGAAAATCGTGATCGAGAATGCCCTCGAGGGGTATCACGTCCCTGCCGTGCATTCGCGAACCTTCATGCAGGTCGACGGCATGGACCGGGCCGAAACGGCACCCCGCTTCTTCCTCGAAGATCGCCGGCACAGCCATCTGGAGCATGCCGCCGATGCGCAGTGGGTAGCGCGGTTCGCCCGCATGGAGAGCAAGATCGGACAGTGGCCCTGGCGCTTCGCGCATTACACCCACCACCATATCTTCCCGAACCTGACCGTCACGTCGTTCATGGGATACAGCTTCCATGTCCAGTCGTTCGAGCCGACCGCGTCCCGCCAGACCACCGTCCACTCGAGGACCGTTGGCGTGGAGTTCACCGGGACCACGCCTGCCGGCGCCAAGATGATGGAACACATCCATGCCGATGGCCATGCCTTCACGCGCAAGGTGTTCGCGGAGGACGGCGGTATTTGCGCCAAGGTCCAGGCGGGCGTCGATCAGGCGCAGCGCCCGGCGCTCGTGGGCGCAGGGATCGAGGACCGTGTGGCGCATTTCCAGGCGGCCTATGCCCGGGCGCTTCAGGGCTCCGAAACACCGATGGGCGGAAAAGCATGAAGGCCATCATCCTGGCGGGGGGGCTGGGTTCCCGCCTGAGCGAGGAGACGCAGCAAAAGCCCAAACCCATGGTGGAGATCGGCGGCCGCCCGATTCTCTGGCACATCATGAAGATGTATTCGCACCATGGCATCCATGACTTCGTGGTGTGCTGCGGCTACAAGGGCTACGTGATCAAGGAGTACTTCGCGAACTATTTCCTGCACATGTCCGACGTGACGTTCGATCTGGTGAACAACCGCATGGACGTTCACGAGCGGTATGCCGAACCCTGGCGGGTGACTCTGGTGGACACCGGCGATGCCACCCAGACGGGTGGCCGCCTGCGCCGTGTGCGGCGCTACGTGAGCGAGGACGAGGCCTTCTGCTTCACCTATGGCGACGGGGTGGGCGATATCGACATCACCGCGCTCATCCGGTTCCACAGGGCGCATGGACAGCCGGCCACACTCACCTCCACCCGGCAGCCCGGCCGCTTCGGCGCGCTGGACATGGAGGGCGACCGCGTGCTGTCGTTCCGCGAAAAGCCCGATGGCGGCGGCGGCATGGTCAACGGCGGGTTTTTCGTGCTGTCTCCTGCCGTGTTCGATCTGATCGATTCCGACGAGACGGTGTGGGAAGGCCCTCCGCTCGAGGCGTTGGCGCGTTCCGGCCAATTGCGGGCCTATCGTCACGAAGGTTTCTGGCAACCCATGGATACGCTGCGCGACAAGAATTATCTCGAACAGCTTTGGCAGGGGGGGCATGCGCCCTGGAAATCATGGTGAGCGGTCCCGACAGCGGTTTTTGGTCCGGACGCAAGGTGTTCGTCACGGGCCACACTGGTTTCAAAGGCACCTGGCTGTCGCTTTGGCTGCAGCGTTTGGGCGCGCAGGTGACGGGGTATGCGCTGGAGGCGGATTCCATGCCCGCGATGTTCGCGCTGACCCGGGCCGCGCAAGGCATGCATTCGGTCATCGGCGATGTGCGGGATGTGGCGTTGCTTGCAGGCGCGCTGGAAGCAGCGGCGCCGGAGGTCGTGATCCACATGGCCGCACAGCCCCTGGTGCGCAAGTCCTACGCCGATCCGGTCAGCACCTATTCGACCAACGTCATGGGTACCGTGCACCTTCTGGACGCCGTCCGTCGCGTGCCGTCGGTGCGCGCCGTGGTGGTGGTGACGAGCGACAAATGCTATGAGAACCGGGAGTGGCTCTGGGCCTATCGCGAGGACGACGCGCTGGGCGGGTTCGACCCCTACAGCAACAGCAAGGCATGCACCGAGCTGGTGGCCGCCTGCTACCGTGACTCGTTCTTCGCCCCGGCAAGGCACGCGGAGCACGGTGTGGCGCTGGCCACGGCGCGGGCGGGCAATGTGATCGGTGGCGGTGACTGGTCCAGCGACCGGCTGATTCCGGACTTCCTGCGAGCCTCCTGCGGCGGCGATCCGCTGGAGGTGCGCAATCCCGCTGCCGTGCGGCCATGGCAACATGTGCTGGAGCCCCTGGCGGGTTACCTCCAATTGGCGCAGCGACTCTTCGAGAAGGGGCCGGCGGTATCGGGCGCCTGGAATTTCGGGCCCGCCGAGCAGGACGTGCGAAGCGTCGGCGACGTCATCCGGCAACTGGCTGCCGCGTGGCCTGTCCCTGTCGACTACCGCTTTGCAACCGGGCCCGAGGGCGTGCACGAGGCGCAAATGCTCCGGCTCGACAGCAGCAAGGCCTGCTCTTTGCTGGGCTGGGGGCCTCGGTGGTCGCTGGCGCAGGCCGTGGAGCGCATCGCCCAATGGCATTCCGCACACGCTCGCGGCGAAGACATGCGCCAGGTCACCGAGCGTCAGATCGAATCGTATTGCGCCGCTGAGCGCTGAAGTTCTATGGACAAGTTGCACCACATCCGCGAGCAGATCGCCGCGCTCGTTGGCGAATACGCGGCCCACGCGTATCGCGCCCAGCCATTCCTGCCGGGCGCCACGGCCATTCCACCCTCCGGCAAGGTGATCGGGGAGGCCGAACTGCAGAACATGGTGGCCGCATCGCTCGACGGATGGCTGACCACGGGGCGCTTCAACGATGCATTCGAAAAGCGCCTGCGCGAATACCTCGGGGTGCGCCACGCGCTCACGACGAACAGCGGCTCGTCCGCGAATCTGCTCGCCTTCTCGGCGCTCACGTCTCCCGCATTGGGCGAGAGGGCCATCCGCCCGGGCGACGAGGTGATCGGTGTGGCGGCGGGGTTCCCCACCACCGTCAATCCCATCCTGCAGAATGGCGCGGTGCCCGTTTTCGTGGATGTGGAGCTCGGCACGTACAACATTGATGTGGCGCTGATCGAAGCTGCGATCTCGCCGCGCACCAAGGCCATCATGCTGGCCCACACCCTCGGCAATCCCTACAACCTGGAGGCGGTGCAAGCGCTGTGCCGCAGGCATGGACTGTGGCTCGTCGAGGATTGCTGCGACGCCCTGGGGTCCACCTACGGCGGACGGCTGGTAGGCACCTTCGGCGATATCGGGACCCTGAGCTTCTATCCGGCCCACCACATCACCATGGGCGAAGGCGGCGCGGTCTTCACCAACGACGATGAGTTGGCACGCATCGTCACGTCATTCCGCGACTGGGGGCGGGACTGCTATTGCGGGCCCGGCAAGGACAACACCTGCGGAAAGCGGTATGGCTGGCAACTGGGCGATCTGCCGCCAGGCTATGACCACAAGTACACGTATTCGCACGTCGGCTACAACCTCAAGATCACCGACATGCAGGCGGCCTGTGCCCTGGCGCAGATGGACCGTTTGCCCGGCTTCATCGCGGCGCGGCAGCGCAATTTCGAGCACCTCTCCGGCCGGCTGAAAAGCTGCGAGGAGTTCCTGGTGCTTCCCCGGGCCACGGAAAATTCGCAGCCTTCTTGGTTCGGGTTCCCGCTCACGCTGCGCGAAGCGGCCGGTACCCGCCGCGTCGATCTGCTGGAGTACCTGGAGCAGAGCCGCATCGGCACGCGGCTGCTGTTCGCCGGCAACCTGACCCGGCAGCCTTCGATGCAGGGACAGACGTACCGTGTGGCCAGCAGCCTGGCGAATACGGACACGGTCATGGAGCACACGTTCTGGCTGGGCATCTACCCCGGATTGAGCGAGGCCATGATCGACTTTGTGGCCGATCGCATCGAAACCTATTTCGGCGTCAACTTCTAGCACCCACCATGCGCTTCGAAGAAAGCCCGTTGCCGGGCTGCTACCTGATCCAGCCCGAAGTGCGGCCCGATGAGCGCGGGCGATTCGTGAAGACCTTCAACCGCGAGGCGTTCCTTGCCCGGGGACTCGACTGCGACTGGGTGGAGAGTTTCTACAGCGTATCGCGGCGTGGCGTGCTGCGCGGGTTGCACTTTCAGTTGCCGCCGCACCACCATGCCAAGCTGGTGCATTGCAGCCACGGCCGCCTCTTCGACGCGGTGGTCGATCTGCGCCGCGGCTCGCCGACACAGGGCCGTTTTGCCACCTTCGAGCTGGACGCCGAGCTTGGCAACCAGGTCTACATTCCGGCGGGGTGTGCCCACGGCTGCTATGCACTGACCGAAGGCGCGACCATCGTCTATCACGTCACCTCGGCCCACGCGCCTCGGCATGATGCCGGCATCCGCTGGGACTCTGCCGGCATTCCCTGGCCCGATGAACATCCTGTGCTGTCGGTGCGCGACCGCGAGCACCCGCGGATGGAGGATTTCGCCAGCCCCTTCGAGATGCTGGAAGGACCGCCGAATGACCAATGAACGGCATGTGTTCCTGACGGGAGGGACGGGGTTCATCGGCCGGCACGTGCTGGCGTCTCTGCTGGAGGCGGGCCATCGCGTCACCGTCCTGAGGCATCCGGCCGACGCGCCTGCGTCGGTGCACCCTCGCCTTGTGTGGCTCAGCCGCGCCATGGACCAGTTGGCGCCCGCCGATCTGGCCGGGGCGGACGTGCTGATGCACCTGGCGTCGCCCGGCGTCCCGCCGCAGCAGGCCGACTGGCAGACCCTGTTCTACTGGAACGTCACCGTTTTGCTGCAACTGCTCGATACGGCGCGTGCCGCTGGCGTGAAGCGGTCGGTCCTCGCGGGCACTTTCGCGGAATACGGTCGCAGCGCGGATGCCTTCGACTTCATTCCGGCCAGCGCACCGCTGGCACCCGCGTATGGCTACGCGGCATCCAAGGCCGCAGGTTTCCAGGCTGCGCATGCGCACGCGATCGAACACGCCATGGAACTGTGCTACCTGCGGATCTTCTCGGTCTTCGGCGAAGGCCAGTACGCCGGGAACTTCTGGCCCGCGTTGCGTCTGGCCGCGTCGCAGGGACTTGATTTTTCGATGACCCCCGGTGCGCAGGTGCGCGACTACGTCCCCGTGGAAACGGTCGCCCGGGCATTCCGGCATGCGGCTGAGCGCCGCGATGTCGAGGCGGGCAGGCCCTGGGTGCGCAATGTGGGATCGGGCAGGCCGGTATCGATGCAGGATTTCGCGCAGCACTGGTGGTGTGTCTGGAAGGCGTCGGGCCGGCTGCTCGTCGGCGCCCTGCCGTACCGGCCCAACGAGGTGATGCGCTGCGTCCCCGAGATGGAGGCCGACCTGTTCCTGTCTGGATCTGAGCATGAGGGGCAACGATTTGCTTGAATTGAACGAACTGGACGCCCTGGAGGGCTCGCGCATCCTGATCACGGGTGCGGGCGGAATGCTCGGGCAGGCTTTCGCTCGCCGCTTGGCTGAGCAGGTACCCACTGCCTTGGTCGCGGCCCTCGACCGCCACGCGCTCGATGTGCGCCAGCGCGAGCAGGCCCAGGACTTGCGCGCCTGGCGGCCCGATATCGTGATCCATTGCGCCGTGTGTTCCGACGTCAACTGGTGCGAGGACCATGCGGACGCGGCGGCGCAGGTGCAGATCGAAGGAACCCGCCACGTGGTCGAGCTGGCCCGCGAATGCGGAGCCCGGTTTTTTTACCCGCAGACTTTCCTGATCTACGACGGAAGCCAGCCGGTGGACGAGGCCACGCCCCCCCGTCCTTTGAGCGTGTACGGACGCCTCAAGCTGGAGGCGGAGCACATCGTGCTGGAGGCGTCGCCGCAGGCGCTCACTGTGCGCATGGGCGGGTTTTTCGGAGAGCATGCGCGCGACAAGAATTTCGTCGGCAAGCTGATTCCGCACCTCGCGGGACTGCTGCGCTCCGGCGTGGACCGCATGGAGATCGGTGACCGCATCTGGCAGCCCACGCTCACGGACGATCTGGCCTACAACAGCCTGCTGCTGCTGGCGCGCGGCGAGACGGGCCGTTTCTGCATGGCTTCCCATGGGCAAGCCTCTTTCTTCGAACTGGCGCGGGAGATCGTGCTCCGATTGGGGCTGGATCGCCGCATCGAGATCGCGCGTGTTCCTGCGGAAACCATGGCCCGCAAGGAAAAAGCCGTGCGCCCCGATGCGGTGGTGATGCGCAACGCCGCGCTGCAGGCCCGCGGGCTGGATCGTCAGCGCACATGGCAGGACAGCCTGGCCGCCTATCTCGACCACCCTTATTTCACTGGAATGTTCGCCCCATGAGCCTGCAACTGCTGAGCCCCTTCGTTCACCACGACATGTTCGGTCCGATGCGCAACCGTGTGGCCATGGCGGCCATGACGCGTGGTTTTGCCGATGCGCAGCACCGCTGCACGGCCGAAATCGCTGCCTACTACGCGCGGCGTGCCGCTGCCGGCGTATCGCTCATCCTGACGGAAGGCATCGTGGTCCATCCTTCGGCGGATGGTTACCGGAACGTGCCCCACCTGCAGAACGACGAGCAGGCCGACAGCTGGATCCCGGCCGTCCGGCAGGTGCAGGAGGCCGGCGGGCGCATCGTGGCGCAACTGTGGCATTGCGGGCGGATCTCGCACCCGGACTTCACTGGCGGGTTGGCGCCGGTCAGTTCCACGGACCGGCCAGCGGCGGGCATCAACCGCCAGAACGGCCAGCCCTACGGGCAGCCCCGTGCACTGCATGCGTCGGAGATGCCGGGCATCTACCGTCTTTTCGAGGAGGCCGCGCAGCGGGCCCTGAATGCGGGCTTCGACGGCGTGCAGGTCCATATGGGACATGGATACCTGATTGACCAGTTCCTGGATGCACGCATCAATGACCGGACCGATGCCTATGGCGGATCGGTCGAAAACCGCTGCCGCATCGTGCTGGAACTGGTGGAGCGCCTGTTGCCCATTTGCGGCCCCCAGCGCCTGATGATCCGCCTCTCGCCCGCACGGATGATGGGCGGACTGTACGAGTGGCCGGACCTCGACGACATGCTGCACCATCTCATCCCCCGGCTGGATCGCCTGGGGCTGAGGCAGCTGGACATCAGCTGCGCGGATGCGCCCTATGCCGAAACTTCCGGCAGGATCGTGCGCCGCGTGCGTCCCCTCTGGCCCCACTTCCTGATGGGTGGCGCGTCGCTATCCGCTGCGGAGGCCGAGCGCGAAATCCAGGAGGGGCATCTGGACATGGTCACCTGGGGCCGCGCGCTCCTTGCGAACCCGGACTTCGTGCGAAGGCTGGAGCGTGGAGAAGCCCTCGAGCCCATGACGCCCGAGCGGCGCGCCGTGCTCTATTGATCAGTTGGAGGGGCAGTCAGCCGACCCGGCCACTGAAGAATTCGGCGATCGTGAAGTCCTGAGCGCTTTCCTCGTGCGCCTGCCGCATGGCCGAGGGCAGATCGGCATAGACCTCCCGCCACCAGGCGGGCGTGCCCACGAAGCCCTTGTTGAGGGTCAGGTTGAAGAGCGGGACGCTCTTGAGCGACAGGACATCGGCGTACTCGTCCATCGGCAGAAGATGGTTCGCGGCGAACCGGTAGCCATCGGCGAGGTCCCGGGCCGGCTCACCCCACTTGCGTGCCAGGCTCTGCCACAGCAGGCATTCGACGGCCGCCTTCTGGATCTGCTGGTAGGGCTCGTCGGTCCGGTGCTGGATCTCGGACGCACCGCGCAGGTCTTCCGGCAGCGCCCACAGCTCGCACATGTCCTGGGTGCGGCTCACGAGAAAACGCTCGGAGAAATGGAAGGGAATCTGCTTCCAGGACGAATGCGCCAGGAAGCCGAATTTCCCCTCGTTCCTGCTGCCATCGTCGAACAGTTCTTCCACCGCTCGGTAGAGCGATCCGGTGACGACCGTATCGCTTCGCATGCGCACGGAGTACGGCACGCCCACTTCGGCCAGATGCCGGGCGCCGCCTTGGCCGAGCGAATGATGGCATTGCGGCTGTCCACCATGTTCTGGGGCTGGGGAAGCGTGATCACGGCGTCCACCCATGGCCGGCAGGCATCGAGGCTGGCGGCGGACTGGTGATCCCAGGTGACGAAGCACAGATGCGCCTCGGGACACGCCATTCGCTGCCAGGCCAGTGCCATGGGGGTATAGGGAAACACCGGGCCCTGCACGAAGATGCCAAGTGAAGGCGTTCGCACGGGCGGTTTGCGCTGCAGGGACAGGCCTTCGAACACCCTGGAGAACGCCTGGAGCTGGTCGATGTCTCCATGCCGGCCGCTGTGGGTGAGGGCCGGCACGCAGCGGTAGTCGCCCCACAGGTTGCGGATCTGGTTCATGATTTCCGCCGAATGCGCTGCGAAGATCACCAGAAGCACATCCTCGTGCGGTTCCTTCATGAGCGCTTCGGGGCTGCGGACGGGAACACCATGGATCTGCCTGTCCTGGTGAGCGGTGAACGGGCACACGGTGTATTCCACCGGCAGGCCCAGCAGCGGATAGTAGTCCGTGAACGCCTGTCCAGCGCCCCAGCCGATCAGCCGGACCTTGGCCGGGTCGATTTCCGGATATTTCAGTAGAACGCGGTCGAGGCCGCCCCGAATCTTGGCCATCCTGCGGTGTCCTCTGGATAGTGGAGTGAATGCCTCTGCAGCCGCGTTTCAGCGATGGAAATACAGGCAGGTATCCCAGCGATCTTCGGTGTGGTGCTGCAGCCCGATCGAGTACCCGGGGGCCACGGCATCCACCAGCGCCGGGATGTCCAGCAGGTCGGTCGCGCGGTGATAGGCGGAGATCGCCATCTTGGGCAGGCCGGCGCGGATGGCCGCCTGGGCGCCCCGCAGCGCCGGAATCTCGAAGCCTTCGATGTCCATCTTGATGAAGGTCGGAGGCGCATCGATGAGATCGTCAATGCGCCGGATGCGCACGGTCTCCAAGGGCGCGCTCGGATCGACGGCGATGCTGCCCCCATGCCCCCCCAGATGGTGGAACGGGGCTTCCGCGTCGCTCTCCCCGACGGCGAAGGGATGCAGCGAAATCCGGGATTCGAGCGCGGTGCCGGCGTAGCCCTGCTGCAGCTTGCGCAGCACCTCGATGTTCAACCGGTCGGGCTCGATCATCCAGGAGTGTTCGATGCGATCGCCCGTGAGGCCCAGCAGCCCGGTCGTGGATTCGCCGATGGAGGCGCCGCAATCGACGAACCTCTCGTGGTCCGAGAACGTCAGCAGGCCCGAGCGGAAGTACAGGGTCGAGTAGGGCCTGGCCACAGTGAGATACCACTCGGGATTGCAGCTCAGGTGGAACAGAAGCACGCTGCGCAACGTGTTCACGGAGTGCGCATCCGCAAGCCGCCGCTCCAGCGCCAGGAATTCATCGAATCTGCTGCTGATGGCGGGGGCCCAGTCGGCCGTGCGGTAGTCCACCCGATCATTCATGCCGAAGAGCCGGGTGACCTGCTCATGGTTCAAATGGGCGATGCCGTGGCGGGTACAAAGCCGGTCGAAGAACCGCCGTGAATAGTCCGTTCGGCAGCAGTTGATGGCGATGATGTCCGGGTCCTCGCGCAGCATCGCAAGGAAACGGTCGGTGGAAATGATGTCCACGCCGTAGTAGTCCTCGCCGCTGGCGTATTTGAAATCGTCGACCACGGCCAGTGCCCAGCCTTGGTCACGGGTCGCACGGATGAAGACTTCCGCGAAGGTCTTCGTTCCCAGCAGGATGAAGCGTGTCCGGTCCCCGCGCCGGGCGAAGATCTCGCGCGCCTGCTCAGGTATGCAGAAGTGCGGATCGCGGCGGTAGAGGTCCAGCATGGCGAGCAGCGCTTCATCCAGCTGGAAGCGATCCAGGTTGATGCGGCTGACCAAGGCGTCGGGCAGGAAGGAAGGGGGCATGGAGGCCATGGTGGGTTGCTCGCGGTCGGGCATGCGGAGCCTGGGGAGACGTTCAGCTCCAGGAAAAGCGCCGGGCCGGATTGCCCATGATGGTGATGTTGGGCGGGATGCGGCCATACACCACGCTGCCGGCACCGACCTTGACGTGGTCGCCAATGACGGTGCCGCTGGTGATGACGCAATTGGGATGGATCGACACGAAGTTGCCGATCTTCGCGCCACCACCGATGGAGCAATGGCTGTTGATCTGGCACCAATCCCCGATGCGAACGTCGTGCCCGATGACCGTGTATTCCTGCACGCAGACGAAATCGCCCAGCTGGACATCCACCGAAATGCCGACACGGGGACCGATGATGCAGCCGCGGCCCAGCCGGGCATGCCGTGTCACATGGGCCTGCGGATGCACGACCGTGGCGAAGTCGACGTCGTGGACCGACCGCAGCACTTCGGTGTATTTGTGCCGCGCCATCGGATCGCCCAGTGCCGCCATGAAGACGTCGCCATGTTCCGGAACATAGGTCAGGGGATCACCCACGATCCCGATCGAGCGCTGCATGCCGTTCAGGGCCGACGTGCGCGAATCCAGAAAGCCCTTGGGTCGGAACAGCGGGTTGTCGTCTTCGATGTACGTCAATACTTCGCGGCCGAAGCCGCCGGCGCCCACGATGAGCAGGTTCCGATGCGGGGAGGACGTATCCGTGCAGGGTGCAGCCATGGTGGTGGATCAACTGATGGTGAGGCCGCCGTCCATCACCAGCGTCGTGCCGGTGATCCATCGGCTGGCCTGGGACAGCAGGAACACGGCGGCATTGGCCACGTCTTCCGGTTGGCCGAAACCGAGCGGGTAGTTGCCCCGCTCTTTTTCCATCGAACCCACGAGCGTGGCGGTGGCATCGAGCAATGGCGTTTCAACCAGGGCGGGCGAAAGGCAATTGGCCCGGATGCCCCGCTTGACGACTTCCATCGCGAGGCAGCGCATCATCGCAATCAGTGCGGCCTTGGTGCCCGAATAGGCGGCCACTCCCGGCACGCCGATGTGTGCGGCGATCGATGCGATGAACACCATCGATCCTCCCGGCGCGATCAGATTGCGCTTGAGAAGTGCCTGCGTCAGCAGCATCGGGGCGTCCACGTTGATGCTCTGGACTTCGCGCAGATGCTGTTCGGTGATCATCCGCACGGGAGACAGGCGCGAGATGCCTGCGCTGTGAACGATGCCGTTCAACGGCTCGGAAGCGATCTGCTCCACCAACTCGGAGCGATCGGCAGACTGGGTCAGATCCGCTCGCACCACGAGGTGGCCGGCAGCCGGTGCGGCGGATTGCAGTGCCTGCAGCGTGCGAGCGAGCCGCTGCTCGTCGCGGCCCACACCAATGACCTGGGCTCCCATGCGTGCGCAGGCGAGGGCGGTGGCGTGGCCCAGGCCCGAAGTGGCCCCCGTGACGAGGATGCGCTGTCCCTGCAGGTGAAAAGGCGTGGGCGTTGCGTCCATCGGGTCAGGACTCCAGCATGGCCGGGAAGCGAGCCCCTGCAATGTCCAGGATGCATGTGCCCCAGGACAGGCCGATGCCGAAGCCGCTCAGCAGCAGTTTGTGCGTGCCGCTGGCCAGCGTTTCGTTCAGGCGCGCGGTCATGGTGACCGGCAGTGTCGCCCCACTGGTGTTGCCATAGTCGGCCAGCGTCGATGGGACTTTCTCAGGGGGGAGTGCCAGCTTCTTGCGGATGGTTTCGTTGATCATCCGGTTGGCCTGATGGAAGACGAAGTAGTCCACATCGTCCTTGGACACCCCTGCATATTGCAGCGTGCGCTCCACGGCCGGAGGGATTTTCTGGGTGGAGAAGCTGAGCACGGCCGGTCCATCGAGGAGGAGGCGGTCTGGCCATTGCAGCTCCCCATCCTCGTCGCGCGTGGGGATGCTGTGATGAAAGGCATAGGGCTCTCGATGCCCACCCACCGGCTTGATGATGGCCTTGTAGCCACTGCCGTCGCTGTTGAGGTCGAAATACATGGGCGCGGCCGAAGGATCGAATTCCAGTGCGGTCGCCGTGCCGGCGTCGGAGAACAGCGGGTCCTTTTCGCTTGCGGAGCGGTCTCCCACCAGCAGCAGGCCCTTTTTCACCGTGCCGGACGCGATCATGCTGCCCAGCAGGTGCAACCCGAACGGGTAGCCAGAGCAGCCGAGATTCACGTCGAAAGCGATCGTGGACTGCGACAGCCCGAGCTTGTCCTGCAAGATGATGGCGGTGGAAGGAATGGGATAGTCGGGCGACTGCGTCACGACGATCAGCGCGTCCACTTCTTCGCGGGCCCACTGCAGTTCCTCCAGCAGCTTTTCGGTGGCGTCCTGCGCCAGGTCGGAAAAGCATTGCCACGACGCGCACAGGCGGCGCTGCTGGATGCCGATGTTGCGAACCAGCCTTTCCCGCTCCGAGCGGATTTTTGGAGGGCAATCCTCAAGGTTGGAAACCACGCGCTTGGGCACGCAGCTCGCCATGCCCGCAAAGCGCACGTTGTGCAGGGTGGACAGGCCCATGGTGTTTTACCCCAGCAGCTTGTAGAGGTCCGTGACCGTGGTGCAGTTCTTCAGGTCGTCGCCCACGATGGTTTTACCGTATTCCACGTCGAACATCACGATGACGCCCAGGGCGGCGAGGGAGTCCCACTCCGGCAGAGCACGCAGTTCGGTATCCGGGGTGACTTCCACCGGATCCTGGAAGTCAACAGCGGTCAGAAAGCTTTCGATGAATTGCTCGATGGAAGGCGAAGGCATGCGTACTCCAGAATAAAAATATCGCTGAGACCGAAGATTTCGGCCTCCACCGGCAGTGTATTAGCCCCGGATGCCTTCTTCTTCAGCCCTGCAGGAGTTTCAGCACCTGCTGGGGCAACTGGTTCGCCTGGGCCACCATCGCGGTTCCTGCCTGCTGCAGGATCTGCGTACGCGACAGGTTCGCCGTTTCCTTGGCAAAGTCGGCATCCACGATACGGCCACGGGCTGCCGCCATGTTCTCGCCCTGGATGTCGATATTGGCAATGGCGTTTTTCGAAGCGGCTTTGCAGGGCCCCGAGGTCGCGCGCGCCGAATTGACCTGATCGATCGCGCTGTCGATCTTCTTGAGGGCCACCCAGGCCTGGCTCTGCGTTCCGACATCGACGCTGTCGATGCCTTTCTGACCGGTGCCGGTGGCATTCGTCAGCGTGGGCGGGGTAAAGCCCGTGTTGGCCACGGTGAACCCGGTGGTGCCGCCGAACGTGATGGTCTCCGGCACGGGGGGAACGGCATTCGTCAGCTTCGAAGAGGCGAACTCGAGTCCGTAGCTGCCGTCATCGTTCTTGGTCAGGAAGGCGGTCACGCCCGTATCGGCCGTCTTGTTGTTGATCGCCGAGATCACCTGGCCGAGACGTTCCACGCCGGAGCCAGCGGCCTTGATGCTTCCCAGGTCGATGGCGGAACCCGAACCGACCTGGATCGTCAGTCCGCCCGCGGGAATCGCGCTGCCGAAGGCGGAGATCGACGTGTCCGACGCATCCACGGCGATCGCGGTGCTCGTGCTCGAGTACATGATGCTGGACAGGCCCGAGGCGCGGGTGTCTGCCAGGGCGCCGAGCGTGACGTTGTCGCCGGAGTTGGCGCCCACCTGGAACAGGGCGCCCGCGAAGCTGCCGTCCAGGATCTTCTGGCCGTTGAAACTGGTCTGCTTGGAAACGCGGTCGATTTCGTCGGTGAGTTGCTTGACTTCGGATTGCAGCGCGGCCCGGTCGGCCTTGCTGTTCGTGGCGTTGCTGGCCTGAACGGCCAACTCGCGCATCCGCTGCAGCATGTCGCCGACCTTGCCCAGGGCGCCTTCTGCCGTCTGGGCCAGCGAGATGCCGTCGTTGGCGTTGCGGGAGGCCACGGCCAGGCCCTTGACCTGGGTGTTCATGCGCTCGGCGATGGCCAGGCCGGCCGCATCGTCCTTGGCACTGTTGACGCGCAGGCCGGAAGACAGCCTCTGCATGGTGGTCGTCAGCGAAGCTGCCGACATTCCCAGATTGCGCTGGGCGTTGAGTGAGGCGATGTTGGTGTTGATCGTCGAGGCCATTACGGAACTCCTTCGCAAAAGGGACAAGGCACAGCTGCCGTGGCCAAGGACACCACCATCAGCGGGCAACCCTAGCGTTGGGAGAATTCTCCTCAGGTGGGGTTTTCCTGGCGTGGGGAAAAAAGGGCGGAAAACCATCCATATCCACCCTTGTGGGAGCTGGCTGACCCGGGCGGTGCCGGGGAAAGCCGATTTTTTTGCATGGAGACGCTCAAGTTCTCCAGGGGCTGCCCGATAACCTAACCAACAGGTTCAAGCGAATTTGTTGACCGGCAAGCGATGGATGGGTTCACGTGACTGCCGCCCCGGTCTTGGCAGCTGGCCATGGGGGTCAGCGTTGTGATCGGCGGTCTAGCCGGAATTTAAGTTACCAAGGAGCATTTCAATGGCCTCTACCATCAACACCAATATTGCTTCGCTCAACGCACAGCGCAATCTGGGCATGTCTGCGAACTCTCTCACCACCTCGATGCAGCGCCTGTCTTCCGGCCTGCGCGTCAACAGCGCCAAGGACGATGCCGCCGGCCTGTCGATCGCCGAGCGCATGAACACCCAGATCAAGGGTCTGACCGTGGCAGCCCGCAACGCCAACGACGGCATCTCGCTGGCCCAGACGGCAGAAGGCGCCCTGGGCAAGGTCGGCGACATGCTGCAACGGATGCGTGAACTGTCGGTGCAGGCCAGCAATGCCACCAACAGCACCAAGGACCGCGCTGCACTGCAGTCCGAAGTCAAGCAGCTCACCGACGAAATCGACCGTGTGGCCAAGCAAACCAGCTTCAACGGCCAGAAGATCCTGGACGGCAGCTTTGCGGGCGCCCTGTTCCAGGTCGGTGCCAACTCCGGTGAAAACATCACCGTCGGCGCTCTGACCAATTCGTCGGCTTCCGGCCTGTCGAACATCGAATACTCCACGGGCAGCGTGACCGCCCTGAATGCTTCCGACACGACGGTCACGGGCTTCGGCACCAAGATCGCCGCCGGTGGCCTGACCATCCAGGTGGGCTCGGCATCCGCCATCGATCTGGGCGAAATCAAGGCCGCTGGCTCTGGTGTGGAACGCCTGGGCCAAGTGGTGTCCGCCATCAACAACAAGTCCGCCGACACCGGTGTGACCGCCTTCCTGACCAAGAAGGACGACGGCACGTACGACCTGGAATTTGCTTCGTCCAAGCTGACCAGTGCAACGCCTCCTGTGCCGGAAACCATCACCTTCGGCGGCACGACCGGCTTCTCCGTGGCGAACACGGGCTTCGCCGCCCCGACGCTGGCGGCCGCCACCGGTACCGACAAGAAGGGTATCGACACCGTGACTGTCGCGACGCAAAAGGACGCATGGGTTTCCCTGAAGAAGATCGACAGCGCGATCGACCAGGTGAACTCCGCACGTGCCGACCTCGGCGCTCTGCAAAGCCGCTTCGAAAACTCGGTGGGCAACATCGACATCCAGGCCGAAAATCTGTCGGCATCGCGTGGCCGGATCGTGGACGCCGACTTCGCCAAGGAAACGGCGAACCTGTCGCGCACGCAGATCCTGCAACAGGCGGGCACTGCGATGGTGGCCCAGGCCAACCAGCTGCCCCAGGGCGTGCTGTCACTGCTGCGTTAATCGGTGGCTTATAAAGGGGATCGGAACGGTCCGAACCCTTTTAAGCGGCGACAGGGCCACTCCTGTCGCCGCTTTTCCTGCTTTTAGATCGAAGCGATTCTCGCCACAATCGTGTATTGATTGTTGATGGCGGCCCCGGCTGCCTGGGAGACCAAAATGGGTATTACCTCGATAGGCATTGGCAGCGGGCTCGACGTCGAAACCATCGTCACCAAGACGGTGGCGCTGGAAAAGCAGCCCCTCGTTCAGCTGCAGGCCAAAGCGGACACCATCCAGACCAAGATTTCCACGTTCTCCCAGGTGAAGTCGTTGCTCTCGACCTTGTCGGATGCCGCGGCCAAGCTGACCCGGGACAGCGCGTGGAACGGCATGGCGGTCAGTTCTTCCAACAGTGCGGCCGTCACGGCCACCGTGTCGGGGATTGCCAGCGCATCGTCGTTCGGCGTGAGTGTGCAGCAACTGGCCCGCGCGCAATCGAATGCGTCCACCGCCGTGGCCAAGGACTCCGTCATTGGCGCAGGCACCATGACCATCCAGCTGGGGACTTGGGACTCCACCGCGAATCCACCGACCTTCGGCGTGGGATCCACGAAGCCGATCAATGTCTCGGTCAGCGCGACCGACACGATCACGAACATCGCCGCCAAGATCAACGAAGGCGATGTCGGCGTCACGGCCACCGTGTTGCGCGATGCCTCCGGCGAGCGGCTCCTGCTGCGCTCCAAGACCACCGGGGAAGCGTCAGGGTTTCGCGTGCAGGTGGCGGAGGACCCGGCGGCGCCGGGCCTCTCGAAGCTCGCCTTCGATCCGCAGAACTCCCCAGGCGTGGGCCTGGCGGCCAATACCATCCAGTACGCACAGAACACGCAGGCCAAGATCAACGGCATCAGCGTGACGTCCAAGGACAACACGTTCACCGAGGCCATTCCCGGGCTGACCCTGACGGTGTCGCAAGTGACCACGACCGACGTGGAAATGGGAGTGAAGGCCGATACCGCGACGATGAAGAAGAACATCCAGGATTTCGTGGATGCCTACAACGCCGTCAATGACCTGCTGGGTTCCTCGACCAAGTACGACAGCGAGAGCAAGACCAAGGGCGTTCTGCAGGGCGACAGCACGGCGGTCGGGCTGCAGAACTCGCTGCGGGCGGCCATCGGTGCCGCTGCGGGCGGCACCGCTGCCCTGCAGACGCTGTCCGACATCGGCCTGGAAGTCCAGCGTGGCGGCAAGCTGACGGTGGACAACACCAAGCTGGACAACGCGCTGAAAACGCCCGACACGCTCAAGCAGTTGTTCGCATCCGACCCAGCCTCGGGCGGTACGGGCACCGGCGCCGCGGTTCGCATGAAGTCGTTCACCTCCGGACTGCTGTCGCTCGACGGCCTCATGAATAACAAGGCCGATGCCCTGGACCTGGAAGTCAAGCGCAACACCTCCGATCAGGACAAGGTGAACAATCGCGCGGCCGTATTGGAAAAGCGCATGCGGGCACAGTACACGGCGCTGGATACCCAGATGGGCAATCTTTCGGCCCTCAACAGCTACATCACGCAGCAGGTCGCCCAGTGGAACAAGTAAGCCCGGCGTCCAGGCCACCCGCCCCCGCGCGGGCTGGCCTGAACCCTGGATAAATCACCGCTGCGCCACTCTGTCAGAACGCCAAAACACCTCGTAAATGTCCTTGAGTTCCTTCTTGATCTGCCGATATTGAATGTAAGTAGCATGAAGGAGTTCTCGATGTACACGCCAGTCAGTTCCCGCGCCGCCTCGGTCTATCGGCAGGTCGGTGTGCAATCCAGTGTGGATGGCGCCTCGCCCCATCAATTGATCCAGATGTTGTTCGATGGCCTGGTGCAATCGCTCAACGCCGCCCGTGGCTCCATGCAGCGCGGCGACGTGGAAGAAAAGGGCCGCCACCTGGGCAAGGCCGTGCGCATCATCGAAGAAGGCCTCAAGGGCGGCCTCAACCCTGTGCAGGGTGGTGAGCTGGCTGCGAATCTCCGTGCGCTGTATGACTACTGCGTGGGCCGGCTCACCATGGCCAACCTGCGCAACGACGTCACCCTGGTGGAAGAAGTGGTCAACCTGATCGTGCCGGTGGCGCAGGGTTGGGGCGAGATCGGTGCCGGCGGCCGTCCTTCGGCCTCCGGTGGGAGAAACTAAGAATGTCTGAAATGCTCATCGATTACTACAAAGCCATCGAAGACAGCAGTGCCAAGATGCTGGAGGCTGCCAAGCTCAAGGATTGGGACGGCGTGGTTCGCTATGAAGGCGCCTGCGCGGTGCTCATCGAGCAACTGCGATTCAAGGCCCAGGAGCACGATCTGTTGCCGGAGCACCGCCGGGAAAAGACGCGCATCATGCAGCGCATCCTGAGCAACGATGCCCAGATTCGCTGCCTGGCGGAACCCTGGCTGTCGCAGTTCGAGCATTTGCTGGAGCGCCAGCCGCAGATGATGCATTGAGGAGGGGTGGGGCCCGCCCTTCGCCGGGCTGTCTGCCCGGCCAGTGCCTCCCGGCGCCACCGCGCAGCGCAGCGCAACGAACGGCAAGCCGGCATGCCTGGCGCGCAGTGCGCCTTCGGCCGTGTTGTTTTCAGGATCGCCGCCGCCGAGAGGGTTTGATGTGGGCGGTGCAGGGAATCGAAAACCCATGCGGCGGATGTATCAGCCGCAGCGGTGCAAGGTACTACCAGTCAAATGGCCTTCCAGTGCAATAAGCACTAGGGCATTAAGCTATAAAAATAATAGCAAATGATGGGTTGGATGTTGCGGGCTGGCGTCAAACCTGCATGTTCATGATGTCGGTGTAGGCCTGAACCATGCGGTTGCGCACGTGCAGCGTGGCCTGAAAGCCGATCTGGGCCTTCTGGATCGCCACCATGGTTTCTTCCAGGCTGACAGCCGGATTTTCCATCTGCACTTCCTTTTGCAGGTCGGCCGCCCGGTTCTGGGAGGCGCTGACCGACTGCAGTGCGCCCTTGAGCGCCGAGGAAAACCCCACTTCCTGCGAGTCCTGCGGTGCCGCGGCACGGCGCGCAAGGCCGGCGCCTGCAAGTGGCGTGGTGGGGCTTGATATGCGGAGGTCCATGGCTGTGTCCGAAGGAATGGCGGGATGGTGCAATCCTAGGGGGCCGGCGCCGCGCCATCCTGGGGAATAGATGGTGAAACGACGGCCTTATCTCGGCTACGTCGGCAAGGGGCTCGTCCAATAATCGCCCCACGCCAACCCTCTGCCGGGTCGGACCTTTTGGAAAGCACCATGTCCGCAGTTGCTGAAGTCCCTGTCATCAGTCCCGCCAACCCCTCGTGGATGCAGCGGTTTTCCGCGCTCGAACGGGGCCAGCGGATGCGCCTGGGCGCAGGCATGGTCTTGCTGATCGCTGCCGTGGTCGCCGCGGTGGTCTTCAGCCGCCAGCCGGACTACCGGGTGCTGTTCGCCAACCTGAGCGACAAGGATGGCGGTGCCATCGTGGCCCAGCTGTCCACGATGAACGTGCCCTACAAATATGCCGAGGGCGGCGGCGCCATCCTGATTCCGGCCGAGCGCGTGCACGACGTGCGCCTGCGCCTGGCCACCCAGGGCTTGCCCAAGGGCTCGGTGACGGGCTTTGAGCTGATGGAGACGAACCGGTTCGGCGTCACCCAGTTCCAGGAGCGGCTGAACTTCCAGCGCGGCCTGGAGGGCGAGCTGACCCGCTCGATCCAGGCGCTGTCTTCGGTGCAAAGCGCACGCGTGCACTTGGCACTGCCCAACCAGAACGGGTTCTTCCGCGAGCAGCAAAAGCCTTCCGCGTCGGTGCTGCTGAGCCTGTTCCCCGGCCGTTTCCTGGACCGCACGCAGCTGGCTGGGATCGTTCATCTGGTGGCCTCCAGCGTGCCGGAGCTGTCGCCCTCCGCCGTGAGCGTGCTGGACGATACCGGCAAGCTGCTGTCGCAGTCCCCCGACACGGCCGCCGGTTCGGGCGTGGACGCACAGCAACTGAGCTACGTGCAGCAGATCGAGCAGCAGTACACGCGCCGTATTTTGGACATCCTGGAGCCGGTGGTGGGCAAGAACAACGTCAAGGCGCAGGTGACGGCCGAGGTCGATTTCAGCCAGACCGAATCCACCTCCGAGCAGCACCGCCCCAACCAGACGCCCGACGCCAGCGCCGTGCGCAGCCAGCAGGTCGTGGAAAGCGCCGGCACCCAGGGCGCCCAGCCGCCCAGCGGTGTGCCCGGCGCCACCAGCAACCAGCCGCCCCAGCCTTCGACCGCGCCCATCAATGGCGCCAACCCCGCACCGACGGCCGCCGGTCAGCAGGGCGCGCAGGGCACGGGCAGCAAGCGCGAATCCATCACCAACTACGAAGTGGACAAGACCGTCCGCGTGACGCGCGGCGGCAGCGGCGCCCTCAAGCGCGTGAGCGCGGCGGTGGTGGTCAACTACCAGGCCGTGGCGGAAGCCGCGGGCAAGGCGCCCACCAACAAGGCCTTGTCGCCCGAGCAACTGGAGCAGATGACGGCGCTGGTGCGCGAAACCATCGGCTTCAACAAGGAGCGTGGCGACTCGGTGAACCTCATGAACACGCCGTTCCTGGTCGATTCCACGCCGGTGGTGGACCTGCCGCTGTGGAAGCAGCCCGAGATGATCGAGCTGGCCAAGAGCCTGGGCTGGCCCGTGGGCATGTCCCTGTTCGCGGCCATGGTACTGCTCGGCCTGGTGCGCCCCGCCATCAAGGGCATGGGCAAGCCCCGGGCGATTCCGGTGGCCCAGGGTGGCCAGCTCGACGCCATCGAGGCGGAAGAGCCGCAGCGCCCGGCGCTGGCCGCGCCGTCCAAGCCCGAGGAGGTCGCCCAGACGCCCGAGCAGCTGCGCCTGGAAGAGGCCCGTGTGCTGGCCAAGGAGAACCCGATGGCCGTGGCGAATATCCTCAAGACGTGGGTCAACGGCGAGTCGTGACGCGGCGCCGTGCGATGATTTCCCACCGACGCATGAAACCACGAGCTTTCCATGGATGACCAAGGCCTGAACGATGCTGCGATTTTGCTGATGTCCCTCGGCGAAGAGGAAGCCGCCGAGGTCTTCAAGCATCTGTCGCCGAAGGAAGTGCAGAAACTGGGCGAGACCATCGCCCGCATGCGCTCGGTTTCGCGCGAGAAGGTCGATTCGGTCATCAACCGCTTTTCCGGCGATGCCGCGGCGCAGAGCCTGCTGGTGTCCGACACCAGCAACTACGTGCGCTCGGTGCTCAAGCGCGCGCTGGGCGACGACAAGGCCGCGTTGCTGATCGACCGGATTCTCCAGGGCGGCGACGTTTCCGGCATCGAAAGCCTGAAGTGGATGGACCCGCTGTCGGTGGCCGAACTGCTGCGCAACGAGCACCCGCAGATCGTCGCTGCCATCCTGGTGCACCTGGATTCCGAGCAGGCCGCTGCCGTGCTGATGCAGCTCACCGACCGCCAGCGCAGCGAGGTGCTGCTGCGCGTGGCCACACTGGAGGGCATCCAGCCCACTGCGCTCAAGGACCTCAACGAGGTGCTGTTCAAGGTGCTGGCGGGTGGCGACAAGATCCGCAAGAGTTCGCTGGGCGGCGTCAAGGCAGCGGCCGAGATCATCAACCTGCTGGGCTCCAACATGGACAGCGTGGTGCTGGAGTCGATCCGGGGCTACGACCCCGACCTGGCCCAGAAGATCATGGACAAGATGTTTGTCTTCGACGACGTGGCCAAGCTCGACGACCGTGCGATTCAGACCGTGCTCAAGGAAGTGGCGTCCGAAACGCTCATCGTGGCGCTCAAGGGCGCCGTGCCCGAGCTGCGCGAGAAATTCCTGGCCAACATGTCGTCGCGCGCCGCCGAGGCCATGCGCGAAGACCTGGAGTCGCGTGGCCCGATGCGGCTGTCCGAAGTCGAGGCCCAGCAAAAGGAAATCCTCAAGACCGTTCGCCGCCTGTCGGATGAAGGCCAGATCGTGATCGGAGGCGGCGGTGATGACGCATTCGTATAACCCGCGCAGCTACACGCGGTTCATCCCCAGCGAAGAGGTCGGGGAGGTGACCCAGTGGCAGTTCGGCGCCGTGGACGGATCGGACCTGCTGCCCCCGGCGCCAGAGCCCGAACCGGAGCCCCTGCCAGTCGTCTTTGACGAGGCCACGCACCTGAGCGCCCTGGAAGCAGCGCGGCAGGAGGGCTTCGAGCAGGGCCAAGCCCATGGCGAGGAAAAGGCTGGGCTGGAATGGCAGCAGCGCATGGACGACTACATCGCCGGCCAGGGACAGGAGGTCGCGCAGCGGATGGACCAGGTGGTGCAGGCGGCCCAGGCCAGCCTCGTCCACATGCAGCAGCATGTCGCGCAGGAAGTGCTGCAGCTGGCCTGCGACATTGCTCGCCAGGTGATCCGCCAGGAACTGTCGAGCCAGCCGCAGGCCTTGCTGCCCGTGGTGCGCGAAGCCCTGGGGATGCTGATCGCCGAAGGCCGCCCGGCCACGGTGCGCATGAATCCCGCCGACTGGGAGGTGCTTGAAAAACCGCTGGGCGAAGCCTATGCGGGGGCCAAAGTGCAGTGGCTGCCCGATGCGGCCGTGGCCGCAGGCGATTGCTTCGTGGAGTCGGCCGGGACGGTGATCGATGGCTCGCTGGGCCGGCGCTGGGAGCGTGCGATCGCCGCGCTGGGCCTGGCGTCCGCCTGGGATGCCGAAGGGGAGAAGGCCCATGGCTGACACCCTCCCTGAAACTTCGCTGTTGCCGGATGCACCCGCTGGGGCTGATGTCCAGAGCCCGGCGGACACGGCCTGGGGCCGTTTCATGGCGGATGCGCGGGCCCGCGTCGCGCAGGGCGCGCCCCTGGAAACCCGCGGCACGCTCACCCGATTGACGGGGCTGGTGCTGGAGGCCGTTGGTATCCGCGTGCCCGTGGGGTCGCAGTGCATGGTGCAGATGCCTGGCCACGAGCCGGTGCTGGCGGAGGTCGTCGGGTTCTCGGCCGACCGCGCTTTCCTGATGCCGGCGGGTGACATCCACGGGCTGTCCAGTGGGGCCAGCGTGGTGCCTGCGGCGGCATATGTGCCCCAGCCGAGGCTCGGCGAGGACGCCCGGCCATCGCCGGCCGCCGGCGTGCTGCGGCTGCCGATGGGTGACGGGCTGCTGGGGCGCGTGATCGATTCCCAGGGCATTCCGCTGGACCATGGCGGTGCCGTGGTCAACGTGAATTCCGAGCCCATGGACCGGCGCCAGATCAACGCCATGGACCGCGATCCCGTGCGCGAGACCCTGGACACGGGCGTGCGTGCCATCAACGCCCTGCTCACCGTAGGGCGCGGCCAGCGCCTGGGGCTGTTCGCCGGCTCCGGCGTGGGCAAGAGCGTGCTCCTGGGGATGATGGCGCGCTACACGCAGGCCGATGTGATCGTCGTCGGCCTGATTGGCGAACGTGGCCGCGAGGTCAAGGAATTCGTGGAAGACATCCTCGGAGAGGAAGACCGGGGTCGCGCCGTCGTGGTGGCGGCGCCGGCCGATGCGCCGCCGCTGCTGCGCATGCAGGGCGCCGCGTACGCCACGGCGATTGCGGAGCACTTTCGCGACAAGGGCAAGCACGTGCTGCTGCTGATGGATTCGCTCACCCGCTATGCCATGGCGCAGCGCGAGATCGCGCTGGCCATCGGCGAGCCGCCCGCCACCAAGGGTTACCCGCCCAGCTGCTTTGCCAAGCTGCCGGCGCTGGTGGAGCGCAGCGGCAACGGATTGCACGGGGTGGGCTCCATCACGGCCTTCTACACAGTGCTGTCCGAAGGCGATGATCAGCAGGACCCGATCGCCGATGCGGCGCGCGCCATCTTGGATGGGCACATCGTGCTGTCCCGCGCGCTGGCGGAAACGGGGCACTTTCCGGCCATCGACATCGAGCAGTCGGCCTCGCGCGTGATGCACAACGTGGTGTCGCGGGAGCATTTCGAACTGGCCCGGCGGTTCCGCGCGGTGTATTCGCGCTACCAGAAGAGCCGTGACCTGATCCAGGTGGGCGCCTACATGAGCGGCTCCGACCCGGCGCTGGACGAAGCCATCCGGCTGCAGCCCGCCATGGCGGACTTTTTGCAGCAGAACATGTTCGAAGCGGCGCCCATGGGCGAAAGCCTGGGCTTCATGGGCGCGGTGCTCAACCATTGATGGGCCAGGGGTGAACCGACCATGTCTTCGCTGAATGCTTTTCTGGTGGCCGTCGAAATGGCCGAGCGCAAGCGCGACGAGGCGCGGCAGGTGCTGCAGGACGCGCAGCGCGCGCGCCAGGCATCGCAGGCCCAACTGCAGCAACTGGAAGGCTACGCGCTGGAAACCCAGGGACGCTGGGGCGCGCAGGCCGACACCACCGTCAAGCCCGAAGTCATGTACCACCACTACCAGTTCATGGACCGGCTCGCCCATGCGGTCGGCCTGCAGACCGGGGTGGTGGGCGACCAGGCCGGGCGCGTGGAACATGCCACCCGTGCCGTGCTTGCGGCCGAGTTGCGGCTGTCGGCATTGAGGAAAGTGGTCGAGAAACGGCGCCGCGAGATGGACAAGCTCCAGGCGCGTCGCGATCAGAAGCAAACCGATGAGCGCGCTGCGCTGCAATTCGGCAAGGAAAATGCAACCCAGGGCCAGCAGGGGCCGAAGGAGTGGTGAACATGGAACCGACACGCATCAACAGCTCGCACACGACCCACGAGACGCGCGGCGCGCGTGCCGCCGGCAAGGCCAGCTCAGCGCAGGATGCTACGCAGCAGGCCGCGGGGCAGGGTGGCTTCTCCCTGCTGCTGGCCGCCATGGATACCACTGCATTCGGGGATGGCACCGCAGGGGCCCTGCCGGCCGATCCAAGCGCGGCCCAGGCCACCTGGCTGCAGGCCGGCGAAGCCGGTGCACTGCCGTTGGACCCTGCCGCACTGGCGGCGCTGCAGGGGGGGCAGTTTCCTACCCAGCTGCCCCAAGGCCAGGGGCAGATCCTGGCACAGGCTGGTGCGCAGCAGGGCATGCTGGGCCAACCGCTGGGCCGGGTGTTGGGCGACAACGCTGGAACGGGCGCCTGGGCCAATGGATTCAACGGCCTGATGGACTCGGGCAGCCTGGTCGGACAGACGGCCTGGATGGACCGTGCAACGGATCTGTCCGATGCGGCTGCACCGGTGGTCCCTGGCAGCACGCCTCATAAGGGCCTGCAGGCGCGCCTTTCGGCGGCTGCGGGTTCCTCAGCTGCCGGTTTGGGCGTGGACCCATCCGCGGCAGGAACGGGTGCTGCCGGCCTGCGCAATGCGCTGGGCAAGGAAGACAGGAAGCCGGCTTCGGCAGAGATGCCTGGCGCATTGACCGCAGCGGTCGCTGCCTTGGCGCCGGACCGGCGCGATGGAGCGGGCGCCGCCGGGGGGGCCGGCATTGGCGCGGGCACCGCAGGATGCCCTGGGTGCGGCTGTGCCGGTCGCTGGCGCGCTGGCCGAAGCGGTGGCGTTGCGCTCTTCGGAGCGTGGCATGGAGTCCGGGGCCTCCGATGGGCCATCGTCACGGGGTGGCGCTTCCGGAGCGGAGTCCGGAATGGGCTTTTCCCTGAGCGACGCGCCGGTGGCCAACGATGGCTCAGGTGTGCTGGCCGACCCATCCCAGGTGGGGGTGGAGGACCAGATCGCCGAACAGGTCGCCTACTGGGTGCACCAGAAAACACAGAACGCCGAACTCACCATCGATCGTGAAGGCCAGCCCGTGGAGGTCATGGTGTCGCTGTCGGGCAATGAAGCGCATGTCACGTTCCGCAGTGACCAAGCCAACACCCGCGAATGGCTGGACTCCAGCGCGGCGCAACTGCGGGATCTGTTGCGCAGCGAGGGGCTGGAGTTGTCCGGTGTCACCGTGGGGCAGTCGGGTAGCGACGGTGCAGGGGCTTCGGGCAGCGACGGCCGCCGCCCCGCTTCGGACCGCGACGGACCGGCACGGCACGCCCAGGTGCAGGCCGCCGCCGGCGTGGGCTCGGGAGCGGGCTTGGCCGTGAAGAGCCCCTCGGGTTCCGCCCGCGCGCTGGACGTCTTTGCCTGAACGCGAGCCGGCCCAGGCGCACCGGGCCGAAGAATGGCCGCAGGCGGCATGTCCGGGTGGGCCGGCATCCCGCTCGGTTCTGGACGAAGCGCCGCCCTAGGAGGCTGAAAGCCATGGTTTTGGGCTTTTATTCTGGCTATTATCGAAAGCCGGGACGCCCAATAATGGGGACATCGAATGAGGTGTGCCGCCTGTGCGGCCCTCGCTGTGCCGCCCTGTCCTGAATTTGTTGCGCAAGGAATCCCAACGTGTCTGCCAATCCTGCCGCCGCAGCGCCACCCAAGGCCAAGAGCAAGAAGATGCTCATTATCGGTGTGGTCGTTGCCCTGCTGGTCATCGCTGGTGCAGGCGCGGCCTGGTTCATCATGAGCAGCCGCAGCCACGCCGAAGACGAAGAGGGCGCGGAGGCCCGCCCCCACGCTCCGGCAGCGCCCAAGGTGGCACCCACCTTCCTGCCCATCGACAACATGGTCGTGAACCTAGCCGATACTGGTGGAGAGCGATTCGCCCAGATCGGTCTCACGCTGGAACTGGCCGATGCGAAAACGGCAGAGCAGGTCAAGCTCTACCTGCCGAGCATCCGCAGCGCCATCCTGATGCTGGTGTCGCAGCGCACCTCCGAGGAGTTGCTGGGCCGCGAAGGCAAGGAAAAACTGGCGACCGACATCCGGCGCGAAGTCTCCAAGCCCTTGGGATACACGGTACCCAAGCCCCGCAAGCGCCCCGCCAGCCAGGAGGTGGAGGACGAAGAAGAGGCACCGCGTGCCAAGCCTGCCGCTGATACGAATCCTGTGCGGCAAGTCCTTTTCTCCAGTTTCATCATCCAGTGACGGCGACAGGAGACTGCCATGAGTGATTCATTTCTGTCGCAGGAAGAGGTCGATGCCCTTTTGGAGGGTGTCACGGGTGAGAGCCAGAAGTCGGTCGAGGAAGTGGCCGAGACCGGAGCGGTCCGCAATTACGACATCTCCAGCCAGGAGCGCATCGTGCGCGGCCGGATGCCGACGATGGAAATCGTCAACGAGCGGTTCGCGCGCAACTTCCGCATCGGCCTGTTCAATTTCATCCGGCGCAGCCCGGAAATCTCGGTGGGCACGGTGTCGGTGCAGCGTTACAGCGCTTTTCTGCGCGAGCTGGCGGTGCCGACCAACTTCAACATCGTCGCCATTCGTCCGCTGCGCGGCAGCGGGCTGATCGTGTGCGAACCGTCTCTGGTGTTCGGCATCATCGACACGCTGTATGGCGGCGTGGGCAAGTTCCAGACCCGCATCGAAGGGCGGGACTTTTCTCCGACCGAGCAGCGGGTCATCAACCGCCTGGTCGATGTGATCTGCGCCGAGTACAAAAAGGCATGGCACGGCATCTATCCGCTCGAACTGGAGTACCAGCGGTCGGAAATGCAGCCACAGTTCGCCAACATCGCGACCCCCAGCGAAATCGTGGTCTCCACGGCGTTCCAGCTGGAGATCGGGGACCTGTCCGGCGCGATTCATATCTGCATGCCCTATGCGACGCTGGAGCCTATCCGCGATGTGCTGTATTCGTCCACGCAGGGCGACTCCATCGAAGTGGACCGCCGGTGGGTGCGTGTGCTCACGCGGGAAATCCAGGCCGCAGAGGTGACGCTGGTGGCTGAACTGGCCAAGGCCGATGCCACGGTGGAGCAGTTGCTGGCCATGAAGCCCGGCGATTTCATCGAACTCGACCGCGAACCCCGCATCCGTGCCTCCATCGGAGGCGTGCCCATTTTTGAGTGCCAGTACGGCACGCACAACGCGAAATACGCCATTCGAATCGAGGAATGCCTGCGCAATTCCGATCTGAGCTGGCTGGGAGAAAAGAATGTCAACTGAAGGCGACAACGACAACAAGGACGCCAGCGCGGACGATCCATTTGCCGGCTGGGCCGAGGCGCTGGAAGAGCAAAAGCGCACGGACGAGCCTGCTGCGGACCAGGGCGGCCCCCTGGCTGGCGACCCGGTGCGGCCTTTCTCGGCCAACTCGGACTCTCCGGTCAACGACATCAACATGGTGCTGGACATTCCGGTGCAGCTGTCGGTGGAGCTGGGCCGGACCAAGGTGCCGATCAAGTACATCCTCCAGCTGGCGCAAGGCTCGGTGGTCGAACTGGACGCGTTGGCCGGCGAGCCCATGGACGTGCTGGTCAATGGCTATCTCATCGCCCAGGGCGAGGTGGTGGTGGTGAACGACAAGTTCGGTATCCGCCTGACCGATGTGGTTACGCCGTCGGAACGCCTGCGAAGGGTCAGCCGTGGATAGCGCGGGCGGCAACATGACGCAGACGCTGGTCATC
Source organism: Acidovorax sp. KNOB132 (assembly GCF_057541515.1). Classification (NCBI taxonomy): domain Bacteria; kingdom Pseudomonadati; phylum Pseudomonadota; class Betaproteobacteria; order Burkholderiales; family Comamonadaceae; genus Acidovorax; species Acidovorax sp. KNOB132. Next base: position 12,637 of record NZ_BAAJYT010000013.1, on the reverse strand, counting down.
GTCGTGCTCTTCGTGGCGGCCATTGCCACGCTGCCCTGGTGGATCCGGCGCATGCAGCAACGCCAGGGTGGCGGGCCGGGAGTGGCGGCGAGCGCCGCGTCCAAGGTGGTCTCCACCGTGGGCATCGGGCCGCAGCAGCGCGTGATCACGGTGGAAGTGGGGCCGGAGCACCAGCGGACCTGGCTGGTCCTGGGGGTCACGGCGCAGCAGATCCGGTGCCTGCATGTGATCGACCCTTCCGTGTCTGCCGGAGCGCCCCGGGGCGCGATTCCTGCGCCGTCCTTTGCCGATGAGGTGGCCGCAGCCAGGTTGCGGGGGCAAGAGGCGCCCCATGGCTGATCGCCGGCGCGCTTGGAGCGGGTGGGCGTTGGCGGTTGCCGCCACGGTTTTCGCTCCGGCGGCACTTGCACAAGCGGCACCGGGTTCGTTGCCCGTGCTGGTCGGTTCGGGCAACGCGGGCGCGAGCTTTTCGGTGCCCATTCAGACGCTGCTGTTCTTCACGGCCCTGTCATTTTTGCCGGCAGTGCTGCTCATGATGACGGGCTTCACCCGTATCGTGATCGTGCTGTCACTGCTGCGCCAGGCCATCGGCACCCAATCGGCACCGCCGAACCAGGTGATCGTGGGCCTGTCGCTGTTTCTCACGTTCTTCGTGATGGGACCCACCTTTGATCGCGTGTACCAGGACGCCTACGTGCCCTATACATCGAACACCATCACGTTCGAGCAGGCGCTGGAGAAGGCGGAGGCCCCCATGCGCGGCTTCATGCTCAAGCAGACGCGCCAGTCCGACTTCGCACTGTTCGCCCGCCTGGCCAAGCTCGATGCAGGGGCCACGGCGGAAACCGCGCCCCTTCGCGTACTGGTGCCGGCATTCGTGACCAGCGAGCTCAAATCGGCGTTCCAGATCGGGTTCATGATCTTCATACCGTTCCTGGTCATCGACATGGTGGTTTCCAGCATCCTGATGTCCCTGGGCATGATGATGCTGTCGCCCGTGCTGGTCGCATTGCCGTTCAAGCTCATGCTGTTCGTGCTGGCGGACGGCTGGAATCTGCTGATCGGTTCCCTGGCCGCCAGTTTCGTCACCTGAGGAGCCCGCATGACCTCGCAAATGGTTTTGACGATGGGGCGAGACGCCCTGACCTTGCTGCTGATGATTTCGATGCCGGTGCTGGGCGTGGTCATGGTGGTGGGTCTGCTCGTCAGCATCTTTCAGGCGGTGACGCAGATCAATGAGGCCACGCTCGCCTTCGTGCCCAAGCTGATTGCTGCCATGGTGGTGTTCGCCATCGCCGGCCCCTGGATGATCACTTCGCTCGTGGACTTCATCCGCAGAACCATCGAATCCATTCCGTCGGTCGTGTCGTGATCACGTTTTCAGAGGCCCAACTGGTGGCTTGGCTGTCGCCGATCCTGTGGCCTTTCCTGCGCATCCTGGCCATGTTCATGGTGGCGCCAGTATTCTCCATGCGCGTGATTCCGATGCGGGCCAAGATCGGGCTGGCCTTCCTCATTTCGGTTTGCGCGCAGGCCGCTCTACCGGATCAGCCCATCATCAACATCAACGGGCGCGAGGCACTGGGTGCCGTGGCCCAGCAACTGGCCGTGGGGGCCGCCATTGGCTTTGCGGTGCGCCTCGTATTTACGGCGGTGGAACTGGCGGGCGAGGTGATCGGACTGCAGATGGGTCTCAACTTCGCATCGTTCTTCGATCCCTCCAGCAACACGCAGGTAAGTGCCGTGGCCCGGTTTTTCGGGCACATGGCCATGCTGCTCTTCGTTGTCATCAATGGCCACCTGATGGTGCTGATGGCGGTGGTCAAGAGCTTCGACAGCTTTCCTGTGAATGGCCATTTCATGCAGGCCCTGGGCCAGTTGCGATTGCATGATCTGGGTGCTTCGCTCTTTTCCAGCGCCCTGTGGATCGCCTTGCCCATGATTGCCCTGTTGCTGTTCGTGAACATGGCCATGGGCATCATCTCGCGCGTGGCGCCGCAGATGAACATCTATGCGGTGGGCTTTCCCGTGACGCTGACCGTGGGCCTTCTGGGCATCGCGGCGACCCTGCCCATGCTCGAGCAGCCCGTCATGGCGTTGATGCAGCAATCCATCGATCTTTTCGCTTCACAGCGGTAGACGGCCTGGCCTTCAGACCAGCTGGTTTCGAATGGCGTAAACCGTCAGTTCCGCGTTGTTGGTGAGCTTGAGTTTTTCCAACACGCGAGACCGGTAGACACTGACCGTTTTCGGGCTCAGCATCAGTTCTTCCGCGATGTCCGACAGGCGCCTTCCGGACGCTATCTTGACCAGGGTCTGCAGTTCCCTCTCCGACAACGCCTCGTGGGGCAACTCGGGACTCGGCTGCGCCAAGCTGTCCGCCAGCATCTGCGCCACTTCCGGGGTGAGGTACTTGCGGCCTTTCATCACGGTGCGCACGGCTTCGATCAACTCCACGGGATCGCCCGCTTTGTTGGCATAGCCCTGTGCGCCCGCTCGCAAGCACCGCAGCGCATACTGGTCCTCGGGATACATCGATACAACCAGTACCTTGACGGCGGAGTCCGTCTCGCGCAGGCTGGCGAGCACCTCCAGGCCACTGCGGCCGGGCATGTTCAGATCAAGCAGCAGCACGTCGCAGGGCGCGGTGCGCAATACCTCCCTCAGTTCGGAGTAGCCGCCGGCCTCGCCGGTCACCTGAATGTCCGGTGCTTCCGAGAGCGTGTCACGGATGCCCCGCCGCAGGACCGCATGGTCATCACACAGCACGACCTGGATCATGGTGCCTCCTCTGAAATTTTTTGGGCTGTCAGTGGCACCGACAGGATGACGGCGGTTCCGCGGCCGGGATGGCTGCTGATGTCGAGCCATCCTCCCACGGTGCGCGCTCGCTCTTGAAGGCCCTTGAGACCGAATGATTTGGGCTTCTCCCGCATGGCGGGCTCCATGCCTCGGCCGTCGTCGGTGACTTCCAGTGTCAGCACGCCCTCACTGTCCGACAGGTCGACAGAGACATGCCGTGCTTCGGCATATTTGAAGACATTGGTCAGGGCTTCCTGTGCCGCGCGGTAAGCCACCAGCTGAATGGCTGCGTCCACGTGGATTGTGTCCTTGTTGGTAAGAACCCGGGTGGGAATACCAGTGCGCCGCTCGAAACTTTCCGCCAGCCATTGCACTGCAGCCACCAAGCCCTGGTCCAGGATGGGGGGGCGCAGGTTCATCATGATGCGCTGACTTGCCTCAATGGCGTGCTGCAGCATCTCGGTGGCGGCCGCCGCGTGGGCCTGGGTCCCGTCGTCCTTGGCATGCCGGCTGATCCAGCCCACATCGAAGCGAACGGCACTCAGTGCACCACCAATGTCATCGTGGATCTCGCGGGCAATCGCGGCCCGTTCTTTTTTCGATCGAGCTTTGCAGATGCTCGGTGAGTTCTGCCAGCCGCCTTTCGGACGCAGCCAGATCCGCCGTGGCTTTCTCCCTCGCGCGCCGAGCCTCGTGCACTTCGATGGCGCGGTCAATGACATGCGGCAACCTCGCCATGTCGTCTTTGAGAAGGTAGTCCGCAATGCCCAGCCGCATTGCATCCACGGCCGCTGCCTCGCCGATGGCGCCAGACAGCAAAACGAAGGGCGGGTGGGGCTCCCGCTGTGCCACCACACTCCAAGCGTCCAGCGCAGTGAAGCCAGGCAGGCGGTAGTCCGCAAGGATCAGATTGAAAGGCTCTGCATCGAGTTGCGCTATGAACGATGGCAGTGTGTCCACGTGGTGGATTTCATACACCACGTTGGCGCGGCGCAACGTAATGCAAGCCAACTCATGATCCGCCACAGAATCTTCTAAATGCAGGATGCGCAAGGGTTGATCCGTTACTCCTGATGGCATGGGGAACGCTATCATAGGATACATATTGGAACAAACAAGGGTGTTTGTCCCGTGCGGCGGTGATCGAGGAAAGTCGAGAGAATGGTTTGCATGGGACGTCTTTGCCAGTGGATTCCGCCACCAGCGTCTTGCCGAATTGGAATTTGTTTGCCCTGCAGCCGCTTGCAGTTCTGGAGAAACGATGCAATCTACGCTAACTAGCCCTGGCGGCCCAGGGGTTCAAGTGCCAGTCATGGTTGCTGCAGAATTGCAAGACTCCTTGTTGGTCGTCATGCATGATCTGCACCGCCTGGAGGGCTTGCTCAGCCATGCGACCGACAACCTGCTGGCACGCTTCGGCGAAGCCAACGGTGCATTGACCGACGATGTGGTTGGCGATTCGGCGGAACTCGCCGCGCTGCGGACGGCATTGCGCAGTGCCGTCACTGAGCTGCAATTTCAGGACATGGCCTCCCAGCTGATCTGGCACACCACGAAGGTGCTCCAAGGATGCGCTTTCCGTCTGGCCTCCGAAGCCATGGGCACCGAGGAGGGCGAAGAAGCCGCGCCCTTCGCTGAAATGGCCCCCGACCGTCCCAATCCTGTCACGCAGAGCGAAATGGATGCAGGATCAATCGACCTGTTCTGAGCACGCGCCCGTAATTGGTTACCTTATATATTCAAGTGAGTGGAGCCCTACATGCAATCGATTCTTGCCGTTGATGATTCACCGTCCATGCGAAAGATGGTGTCCTTCACCCTGACCGGGGCGGGGTACCACGTGGTGGAAGCGGTCGACGGGCAAGACGCGCTCGAAAAGGCCGAAACCCACGATATCCATCTGGTGCTGGCCGACCAGAATATGCCGAGGCTCGATGGAATCGGCTTGACCCGCAAGCTGCGTGAGCACCCCCGGTTCAAGACCATACCCATTCTGATCCTCACCACCGAGTCAAGCGATCAGATGAAGCAGGCGGGACGTTCCGCTGGCGCCACAGGCTGGTTGGTCAAACCTTTCGATCCGAACCGTTTGATTGAAGTGATTCAAAAAGTCATTCGCTAACGCCATCGCGTGCAGATAACCTAAGTACTGGAGCCCCTAATGGCGGATACCTATCAAGAAGGCGCGGGCGGTGGCGCGGACTTCGATCTCAGTCAGTTCTATCAGATCTTCTTCGAAGAGGCGGGCGAGAACCTGGACCAGATGGAGCACATGCTCCTGGACCTGGATCTGAGTGCGGCCAATGACGAAGAATTGAACGGTATTTTCCGTTGCGCGCATTCCATCAAGGGAGGGGCTGCAACCTTCGGATTCTCCGATGTTGCAGAGCTGACCCACCAAATGGAATCGCTGCTGGATCGCTTGCGGCGCCATGAATTGCAGCCCATTCCCCAAATGGTGGATGTGCTGCTGGAGTCTGCCGATGCGTCCCGCAGTCTGCTCGCGAGGCACCAGGCGGGAGGCCAGGGCGAAGCCGTATCCACTGCGGAACTGGTTCGCCGAATCAGTGAATTGGCTGCCGGCAATGTTCCTGCCGAACCTGTGGCGGCCGTGGCGCCTCCCCCCCCGCCGCCAGCGCCGGCTCCTGCGCCAGCTCCGGTCTCGCCTGCCCCATCCATTCCCGCTGCGGCAGCCGCACCGGGCAGCACGCGCTCTCTCGAGATCCGTATCGGTCCGCTGGAGCGTTTGGAACAGGCTGACGCGATCAAGGAATTGTTCCGCGATATTCCCGGCCTCGGTTCCATTCGCGACGTCCCTTCTGACGAGCAGGGTGTCCGGCTGTTCGCGGTCGAGACCACTTCCACCAACGATGACCTGCTGGATCTGTTCGCCTTCCATGTGTCGAAAGACCAGGTCAGGATCGGTGCAGAAGACGGTTCGGCCAGTGTGGAAGCTGATCCGGAAGCAGCCCTGCTGCAAGCGGGCGAGGTGTCCACAGAAGCACCCTATGGATTCTTCAATGGGTCCCCTGGTATGCCGAGCGATCGGACGGAGGTGGCCGTTGCAAATGTGTCGGATGCCCCGTCTGCCAAGCAGCCTGCAGCCGCAGCCCGCGCCGCGGAGCCGAAGGCAGTCAGCCAAGCGCAAATGGAGTCCACTACCATTCGTGTGGCGGTGAATAAGGTCGACCAGTTGATCAATCTGGTGGGCGAATTGGTGATCACCCAGGCCATGCTGGCGCAGAACAGCCGCGGCCTCGATGCAGGCGCGTATCAGCAATTGCTGGCGGGCCTGGCCGATCTGGATCGCAACACACGGGATTTGCAAGAGTCCGTGATGTCGATCCGCATGATTCCCATGTCGATCGTGTTCAGTCGCTTTCCGCGGATGCTCAGGGACCTAGCCAACAAGCTGGGTAAGAAAGTCGAGATGGTCACCTTGGGTGAAGCCACCGAACTGGACAAGAGCCTGGTCGAGAAAATCACCGACCCCTTGACGCATTTGGTTCGCAACAGCTGTGACCATGGCATTGAAATGCCTGCTGACCGGCTTGCTGCAGGGAAGTCCGAGCATGGAACGATCACGTTGTCCGCCTCGCATCAAGGCGGCTCCATCGTGATTGAAGTGCGCGATGATGGTCGAGGTCTTTCTCGCGAGAAAATCATGCGAAAAGCCAGAGAGCGGGGGCTGGATGTCTCTGACCAGATGACCGATGCGGATGTGTGGGGACTGATTTTCGCGCCAGGCTTCTCCACCGCCGATGAAGTGACCGACGTTTCGGGGCGCGGGGTCGGCATGGATGTGGTGAAGCGGAATATCGCTGCACTCAACGGGTCGGTGGAAATCGATTCTGCCGAAGGTTATGGCATGCGCGTGTCCGTGCGGTTACCGCTGACGCTGGCGATCATGGATGGCATGTCCGTAGGGGTGGGTGAAGAGGTCTACATCCTTCCGCTGTCTTCTGTCGTGGAGTCGTTCCAGGTCAATCCCGACGATGTCAATACAGTTGCGCAAGGATCTCAGTTGGTCAAGGTGCGGGATGAATACATGCCCGTCATTGCCCTGGAGAAAACATTTCAAGTCCCCCGCCTGGACCAAAGCAAATCCAGCAACATCATGGTGGTTGTCGAGGCAGATGGCAGCCGGGTTGCATTGTTGGTGGATGAGTTGCTCGGTCAACACCAAGTCGTTGTGAAGAACCTGGAAACCAACTATCGCAAAGTGCCCAATGTTTCCGGCGCCACCATTCTCGGGGACGGAACTGTGGCACTCATCCTGGACACAGGTGCTTTGGTGCGGCGCGCTCGCCACTGAGCCCGCGACCCGTTGATATAAGGAGAGCCCTATGGCTGGAGTGATGGAAAAAACCAATGAAGCGGCTGTCTCTGGCGCCCGGGAGTATTTGACTTTCCGGCTGGATCAAGAGGAGTATGGGATCGACATCCTGAAGGTGCAGGAGATCCGCGGCTATGAGCCGCCGACACGCATTGCCAATGCGCCAGACTTCATCAAGGGCGTGACGAATCTGCGCGGCACCATCGTTCCCATCGTTGACATGCGGCTGAAGTTCAGCTGTTCCAAAGCGGATTACAACAGTTTCACGGTGGTCATCATCCTGAATCTGCGTAACCGGGTTGTCGGGATCGTGGTGGACTCGGTGAGTGACGTCATGGAACTGAATTCCGATCAGATACGCGTTGCTCCGGAGGTGGAAAGCACCATCGACACCAACTGCATCGTCGGCCTGGGCTCGGTGGGTGAGCGCATGCTCATCCTGTTGGACATCGAGAAACTCATGGCTAGCATGGACATGGGTTTGGTCTCCGCCAACGAGTGAGACCGACATCTCGCCGCCACGCAACGGTTTAGGAATCGACGTGGCTGCATCTGTAACCACTGGCCTGTGGACCACCGACCTCTCGAAGTGAAAAGCAACATGCGCCAGACCTCCAGTCATCCCCCTTCTGCGCGAGGCGTGGCGGAATCACCAGCGGTTTCGCCTACATCGGGGCCTTTGGCCCAAGGGAGAGAATTCGTCTGGACCAACGCAGATTTTTCACGTGTCCAAGCGCTCATTTATCAGCGAGCTGGCATCAGCTTGCACGATGGCAAACATGCAATGGTCTACAGCCGCTTGTCGCGGCGGTTGCGCGATACCGGGCATACAAGCTTTCACGAATATCTGAGCTGGCTGGAAACCCATGATGGCCCAGAGTGGCAGGAGTTCGTGAATGCGCTCACGACCAATCTGACTGCGTTCTTCCGGGAGCAGCACCACTTTGAGATTCTGGCCAATCTCCTGCGCACACGGCCTGCTGGCCCGTGGAGTGTGTGGTGCAACGCTGCATCCACCGGGGAAGAACCATATTCCATCGTGATGACAGCCATGGAGTCGTTGAGCAGTAACGGCTCGTTCAAATTAACGGCCAGCGATATCGATTCCCGGGTGTTGGCTACGGCAGCCGAGGGGGTGTACCGCCTGGACAGCGTGAAAGGGTTGAGTCCTGAACGCCTTCAACGATTCTTCTTGCGGGGCAAGGCCTCAAATGCCGGGTTTGCACGTGCAAAACCTGAGTTGCGCCGAAGCATCGATTTCCTGAGCGTGAATCTCATCCGCGACGACTGGCCTTTTCGGGAGCCGTTCGATGTCGTTTTTTTGCCGTAATGTCATGATCTATTTCGATGCGCCCACTCAGCGCAAGGTTCTGGAGCGCATCCATCGCGTATTGAAACCGGGCGGCATGCTGTTTGTCGGGCATGCTGAAAACTTCAGCGAGTCCCGTGACCTTTTCACTTTGCGCGGCAAGACCGTGTATGAGCGCCGTTGACCGATAGTCTTCCGCAAGAGTCCACATGACCAATACCCGCCCTGGCTTTCCCCCTCCGTCTGGCGCACCTCCGTCCGCCTATGGTGGAACAGTAGAGCGGCGTCGTGCGCCGCGAATTGCGCCGCTCAGTGCCGATATTTACACTGGCGCTCCGGCCGCCGTCGCGAGGCAATCAACGTTGCCAGAGCTGAAGGCGCAGGCCCGTCGTCCGGGAGAGGCCTCATTTTTCTTTTTTGATCATCATTTTCAGCACAATGCGGTCAAAGTGCTCCCCGGGGAGTATTTCGTCTCGGATGAAAATCTGGTGATCATGACCGTGCTCGGCTCATGCATTGCAGCTTGCCTGTGGGACAGCCGCAGCCGCGTCGGCGGTATGAATCACTTCATGTTGCCCGATGGCGATTCGTCCGATGTATCCGGCCGCTATGGCTCGTATGCCATGGAGTTGCTGATCAACGAAATGCTGAAACTTGGAGCTCGCCGGGAAAGCATGCAGGCCAAGATATTTGGTGGGGCGCAGGTGATGCATAACTTCACCACGATGAATGTGGGGGAGCGCAACACCAACTTTGTGCTCAACTATCTCCAGACAGAGCGAATCCCGATTGTTTCGGAAGATGTGCTCGATATCTATCCTCGCAAGGTCGTTTTCTTTCCGGTGACAGGAAAAGCGATGGTGAAGCGGCTCGCCCATGCGCATCCAGAGACACTGGTGGAGCAGGAAGTTCGCGGCAACGCTGCGACGGTTGCCAAAGCGACCGCAGGTGGATCAGTGGACCTCTTTTGAGAAATGAACAAGGACATGAGGGAATGAGCAGGAAGATCCGGGTGATCGTTGTGGATGATTCGGCGTTGGTGCGCAGTCTTTTGGCCGAAATCATCAATCGCCAGCGGGACATGGAGTGCATTGGAACCGCCAACGATCCTCTGATTGCGCGCGAAATGATTCGCGAAATGAACCCCGATGTCATTACCCTAGACGTCGAGATGCCGCGCATGGACGGGATTGATTTTCTAGGGCGACTGATGCGACTTCGGCCCATGCCCGTGGTGATGATTTCCACACTCACGGAGCGAGGGGCTGAAGTCACTATGAAGGCGCTCGAACTGGGAGCGGTTGACTTCGTTGCCAAACCCCGGGTCGGCCTTTCCAGTGGTCTGAATGAATTGGCGACCCAGATCGTTGAGAAGATTCGGGTGGCCGCTGTCGCACAGGTCCGAAGAGCGCCGGTGCAGAGCTCAACCCGTTCGCACTCTCCAGCAACTGGTTCTGTAGAGGGGGCACATGCTCCGACGCATACGACCACATTGCTGGGCCGTTTGTCGACGGAAAAGCTGATTTGCATCGGTGCATCCACTGGTGGAACAGAGGCTATTCGCGAAGTGCTGATGCAGATGCCTGCAGACTCGCCCGCGATCGTGATCACACAGCACATGCCTCCAGGTTTCACCACAAGCTTCGCAGCCAGACTCAACGGCTTGTGCCAGATCACAGTGAAAGAAGCAACCAATGGAGAACGTATCTTGCCCGGTCATGCCTACATAGCGCCGGGAGGAAAGCAGTTTCATATCGCCCGCAGCGGAGCCAACTATGTGGCCGTGGTGGACGATGGTCCTCCCGTCAATCGGCACAAGCCTTCGGTGGAGGTTCTGTTCAAGTCGGCTGCCGGGGTCGCGGGGCGCAATGTTTTCGGCATCATGCTGACCGGCATGGGAAATGATGGCGCCGCCGCGATGCGCGAGATGAAGGATGCTGGCAGTTACAACTATGTGCAGGACGAGGCAAGTTGCATCGTTTTCGGTATGCCACGGGAAGCCATTGCACATGGCGCCGCAGATGAGGTTTTGCCTTTGACGCAGATTGCACCGGCTTTGATCGCCAAGCTGCGTGGCGCAACCGATCGATTGCACCATCGCATCTAGGTATCGGTGCGTAAGAAGACAGGGAGTCAGGACGACAAAGCGGTCCAGCGCTCCAGCGCAATCATCAGTTGATTTTCGATCTCTCCCTCCCTTGCATGGAGGGCTGCTGCTCGCGCACCATCTTTGGCATACAAGGAACCGTCAGCCAGTGCTGACTGAATTGACTGTTGCTCTGTCTCTAGTGTCGCAATTTGAGTTGGGAGCTGTTCAAGTTCCCGTTGCTCTTTGTAGCTCAACTTCTTTTTGGGAAGATGTGCTGGCTTTTCCTCTACGTCCACAGTGTCATTGCGCTCAGCTGCCGCCTTGGAGGGTGGCAAAGACGTGGGATTGAGCTGCCCACTGCGTCGGGACTGGATCAGCCAGTCTTGAACACTGCCTTCGTACTCACGCCAGAGCCCATTTCCTTCATATGCAATGGTGCTGGTCACCACATTGTCAAGGAAGGTCCGATCGTGGCTTACGAGGAAGACGGTGCCGTCATACGTCTGAAGCAATTCCTCCAGAAGATCCAGCGTGTCAATATCTAAGTCATTCGTGGGCTCGTCGAGCACCAGCACATTGGCAGGGCGGGCGAAGAGGCGGGCCAAAAGCAGTCGGTTGCGCTCTCCTCCTGAAAGTGAGCGGACGGGTGAGTGAGCTCTGGCAGGGGAAAAAAGAAAATCGCTGAGGTAACTTTTGACATGCTTGCGTTGCTTGCCAATCTCGATCCATTCGCTGCCAGGGCTGATGAAGTCTTCAAGGGTCGCGTCGAGGTTGATCGCATGTCGCATCTGATCAAAGTACGCTACCTGCAGATTGCTTCCGCGCCGAACGGTGCCCTCATCTTGAGCCAGCTCACCTAGGATGAGCTTGAGCAAAGTGGTTTTTCCTGCGCCATTGGGGCCGATCAAGCCCACTTTATCGCCGCGGAGGATCGTTCCAGAAAAACCGTTGACAATGACTTTGTCTCCGAAAGATTTTCTGACGTCAGACAACTCCGCAACGATCTTGCCTTGATAGCCATTTTGGGCACCTGAGGCAATATCCATCTTAACGCTGCCTAGGACCTCTCTCCTAGCACTGCGGTCAGCCCTGAGGGCCTCAAGGCGTCCGATGCGGCTTTGACTGCGAGTTCTTCGGGCTTCAACACCCTTGCGTACCCAAATTTCCTCTTGAGCGAGCAACTTGTCGGCCTTGGCCGATACAACGGCCTCCTGTGTAAGCTGCTCACCCTTTTGGAGCACGTATTGAGCGAAATTTCCCGGATACGATCGGAGTTGACCTCGATCGAGCTCCACAATCCGTGTGGCCACTCTGTCCAGGAATGAGCGATCGTGGGTGATCGTGATGACGCTGCCTTTAAAATCAATCAATAGATCTTCTAGCCATTCAATGGAGTCCAGGTCGAGGTGATTGGTCGGCTCGTCCAGTAGCAGAACATCCGGTCTTGACACCAAAGCCTGTGCAAGAGCGACTCGTTTTTTCGTACCTCCAGACAGAGTGCCTACGATCGAGTGGGGGTCTAGCCTAAGTCGCTGCAAGGTTTCTTCGACCCGCTGCTCCCAGTTCCAAGCGTCGTACGCCTCGATCTGCGACTGCAGCGCATTGAGGTCCAATCCTGGCTCGCCAGAGAGGTAAAGATCTCTTATCTCTGCTACTTCGCGCAGCCCTTCTGAGGCCGCAGCGAAAACACTGGCCTCCATCTCTAAGGCCGGCTCCTGAGCTACGTAGGCGATTCGAATTCCCTGTTGGATTTGTAAGGAGCCATCATCGGGCTTGGCAAGGCTGCCCAAGATTTTCAATAGCGATGACTTTCCTGCTCCGTTACGCCCTATCAGTCCGACGCGTTCGCTGGCTTCCAGGGAAAATCCAGCGTGATCTAGCAGTGCAACATGACCGAAAGCCAGTTGGGCGTTAATTAAGGTGAGAAGTGCCATATCGGCGGAATTATCCGGCTTCGCGCTCACGGAAGCGCAAGACAGCTGCGACAAGGCACGTTGCAATTTTTTTGTCATCTTTCTCCTAACGGGGGTGAGGAAAGTTGGTCTATACTTGCGGGTTGGCAGGTGAGACGGATGACTGAGTTGTTCGGAGAGTCTGACAA
>NZ_BAAJYT010000012.1:0-50909 GCF_057541515.1 Acidovorax sp. KNOB132 | reverse complement strand
ACGCCCTAGTGGAATATGCGCTGGAGGCCAATTTTGTTACGCATCGCCGGCGCCCCGTCCACTATGATGGCCGCATGATCGCCGGCCTGCCATCCCCTTCGCTGATCGACCGCATCTGGCGCGCCGCGCGGGGCTGGGCGGTGGCCTGGTGGCGCATCGTGCACCTCGGGTCGGTGGCGCTGGTGCTCATGCTTTCGCCGTCCAGCTACGGGCGCGCCACCCGCTGGCGGCTCGCGCGGCACATGTACCAGGACACGGCGCCCATCCTGCTGGGGTTCACGGTGCTGGCGGCGCTGGTCAGCCTGGTCATCACCCGCATCGTCGTCGTCACGGCGCTGAGCTACGGCCTGTCGCGTTACGCGCTGGAGATGGTCATCCGCGTGCTGGTGCTGGAGCTGATCCCGCTCACCGCCGCGCTGTTCGTCGCCATGCGCACCACCATCCCCAACGGCACCCAGCTCGCCCTCATGCGCCAGGCCGGCCGCCTGGACAGCCTGCGCCGGCACGGCGCCGACCCGATCCGCGTGGAGCTGCTGCCCCGGGTGGTGGCCGGCATCTACGCCAGCATCACGCTTGCGGCGCTGTCGTGCGTGGTCGCGCTCGCCATGGCCTATTTCGGGGTGTACGGGCTCAACACCGCGGGGCTGCCGAGCTACACGCGCATGTTCGGGCAGGTGTTCACGCCGGCCGTCACGCTGGTGTTCGTGCTGAAAACCCTGTTCTTCAGCCTCGCCGTGGCCCTCATTCCCATGGCGGCGGGGCTCTACGAAAATGGCGACGGCCGGGGCCGCCACGGCTCCGAACTGGGCGGGCTCGCGCGCATGTTCGCCGTGCTGCTGCTGATCGAAGTCGCGTCCCTGCTGGGCAATTACTACTAACCCGTTCCGTGACCCATCCCACGACCGACACCGGCCATGGCCCGCGCTGCGCGCCGTGGCCTCACCGAGGAAACGCTTTCATGCCCGACTCAGAGACCTTCCCCGCCGGCGCTTTCGGCCGGCGGGCCCACGGCGGTGCGCACCATGGCTGAGCGGCCCCCTTCCCACGAAGCGGACGATGCCGCCAGCGAGGCGCTGCTCGAAGCCCAGCGCCCGGTGGCGAACCTGGAGCGCAAGGCCGCGGCGCTGCTCCTGTTCACGCTGGCGCTCATCGTGGGCTCGGCGTTCTATCTGCTGTATGCACGCGGCGTGTTCGAGCCCACGCAGCGCCTGGTGCTCACGGCCGACGACTCCGAGGGCGTGGTGGTGGGCATGGACATGACGTTTTCAGGCTTCCCGATCGGGCGGGTGCGCGGCATCGAGCTCTCGCCCGACGGCAACGTGCGCATCCTGATCGACGTGCCGCGCAAGGACGCGCACTGGCTGCGCGAGTCCAGCGTCTTCACGCTGGTGCGCGGCATCGTGGGCGGCACCACCATCAAGGCCTACAGCGGCATCCTCACCGACCCGCTGCTGGCCGACGGCGCCGAGCGCCCCGTGCTGCGCGGCGATGCCACGGCCGAGATCCCGCAGCTCATGGCCTCGGCGCGCGAACTGCTGTCCAACCTGCAGGCGATGACGGCCCAGGACGCCGCGCTGGGCGGCACGCTGTCCAACGTGCGCACGCTGACCGAGCGGCTCAACGCGCCGGGCGGTGCGCTCAACGTGCTCATGGGCAGCGAGGCGGATGCCAAAAAGATCACCGCCACGCTGGACCGCACCAACCAGCTGCTGGCGCGCATCGACGGCATGGCCGCCAAGGCCGACCGGCAGGTGTTCGGAGCGGCGGGCGATCCGGGGCTCGTGCCCGAGGTGCGGGCCACGGTGGTGCAGCTCAACGGCCTGCTGGCCGACACGCGCCAGAGCCTGAAAAAGGTCGATGCCGTGCTGGCCGAAGCCCAGGCCATCGGCGCGAACGCGCGAGAAGCCACCACCGATCTGGGCAGCTTGCGGGCCGAAGTGGAGAGCAACCTGCGCAAGGTGGAGGGCCTGGTCAACGACATCCAGCGCAAATGGCCGTTTGCGCGCGACACGGAACTCAAGCTGCCATGAAATCCCTGCTGTCTTCCCCGCTGCGTACACCGGTGCTCCGTGCCGCCGCGCTGCTCCCCTGCCTGGCCCTTTGGGCGTGCTCGGCCAAGCCGCCCACGCCGCAATGGCAGATGAATGCCCACGGCGCGGCCCGCAAGGCCACCGAGGCATACCTGTCGGGCGAGCCCCGCATCGCGCAGCTGGAATGGAACCGGGCCCGTGCGGAAGTGGCCCGCACGGGGCGGCCCGACTTGCTGGCGCGCGTGGAACTCATGCGCTGCGCCGCCCAGGTCGCCAGCCTGGTGGTCGAGCCGTGCACGGCCTTCGAGGCCCTGCGTGCCGACGCCGCGCCGCAGGACCAGGCCTATGCCGATTACCTGGCCGGCACCATCGACAGCACCGCCGCTGCCCACCTGCCCGAGCCGCAGCGCAGCGCCTGGGCGGCCGGCCCGGCTGCGCAAGCCGGCCTGGCCGATCCGCTGTCGCGCCTGGTGGCCGCGGGGGTGTGGGTGAAAACCGGCCGGGAGACGCCGCAGGTGGTCGACTCCGCCGTGGAGGCCGCCTCCGCGCAGGGGTGGCAACGGCCGCTGCTGGCCTGGCTGACCCTGGCGGCGCAGCGTGCCGATCAACGGGGCGATGGGCCCGCCGCTGCCGCCGCCCGCAGGCGGTTGGCGGTGCTGGAGCAGGGGATCAGCGCTGAAAAGCGCTGACGCAGAAACCCAAAGGGGGCGGAGGGGGATGGCGCGGAGATTCAGGGGACTGCCCCGGCCCGCGCCGTGCCGGGATGCCGGACTCAGTTGAGGAACGATTCTGCGGGAAGAATCTGCTCGAGGTTGCCCGGCAGATTCACCAGCGAGTCGGCGGCCTGCACCGCCTCGTCCGGTACCAGCGTCATGGCGGTGGCAGCCACCGCGAGAAGCACTGTCACCGTAAAGGCTGCGAAAGCGCGGGTTCCGGAGTGGATTTTGCGTTTCATGACAGAGTCCTTCAAAAGGGGTGGGGCCTGCACGGCGGTGGGAGTGAACGCATTACACCGCTTGCCTTCGGGCCGGGTCTGTCAGACAAGGCCTTTTGGAAGGCTGTTGCGACGACAGTTACGGTTGGTTGCGCTCCGTTGACGCAAGTCAACGGTTTTGGGCTCCATTCACCCAGGCGTCAGCCGCCGGGCAAGCGCCGACGCCGTCAAGGCGGTGCCGTCAGGCCATTGGTCCGCCACCTCGCCGTGCATCCAGCAGGCTGCCATGGCCGCATCGAAGGCGGCGCTCGGCGCGTCGGACGCCGCGGCCAGCCGCGCACCCACCAGTCCCGCCAGCACATCCCCCGTGCCGCCCGTTGCCAGGCGTGCGTTGCCGGTCGGATTGATGCAGGGCGTTTGCCCCGCGGCCGCGATCACGCTGCCCGAACCCTTGAGCACCACCGCGCAGCCGAATTGGTCCGCCAGCCGGGAGGCCGCAGCCAGCCGGTCGGCCTGCACGCCTGGTGTGTCCACCGCCAGGAGCCGGGCCGCTTCCAGCGGGTGGGGCGTGAGCACGGTGTGCCGGCCCCGCTGCGCCGCGCGATCGCGCAGCGCCGTCGCCAGGGACGGGTCGCCCGCCACGGCATTGAGCGCATCCGCATCCAGCACCAGGCGGTGCGCCTCGGCCAGGACCTTCGGCAGCACCGCCCGGATGGCCTCGCCCCCGCCGCATCCGCAGACCACGGTGCCTTGCTCCAGGTGCAGCGCGTCGAAGCGCCGGAACATGCATTCCGGCTGCATGGGGTCGAGGGACAGGTCGGCCCCGTCCAGCACGGCCACCATCACCCGCCCGGCGCCCGCGTGCAGCGCCGCCGATGCCGCCAACAGCGCCGCGCCCGCCATGCCCATGCCCCGGGCCCGCAGCCCTTCTCCGCCCACCACCGCCACATCGCCGTAGCTGCCTTTGTGACTGGCATGCGCGCGGTGGGCGGGCGGTGGCGCTGTCGCCAGCCAGGCGCAGGGCGCCACGTCCGTCGCTCCGCGGCCCAGGTCGTCGAACCAGACCTGTCCGGCCGCGTCGCGCCCGTTCCCGGTGAACAGCCCGGGCTTCAAGGTGAGCAAGGCCAGGGTGTGCCGCGCAGACGCCGCGGCGCCCGGCGGCGGCGCCAGTCCGGCCGCGAACTGGCCCGTGTCGCCCGACAGGCCGGAGGGCGTATCGACGCACAGCACGGCGCCGGTGTGGCATGCAGTTGGGCCAGCAGGTGCTGCATGCGTGGGTCAGCCGCGCGGGATTTGCCGCTGCCCGCCAGGCCGATGCCCAGCAGCGCGTCCACGCACACGTCATCGGGCCCCATGCCCGGCGGCGGGCCATCGGAAAAAACGACACCCGCGGCCGCGGCACGCCGATAGGACGCGAGCGCATCGGGGGGCACCGTGTCCGGCCGGCCCAGCCAGGTCACCGTGGCGATGCGCCCCGCCCGGTGCAGGTGGAACGCCGCTTCCAGGCCGTCCCCGCCGTTGTTGCCCGCACCGCAGACCACCCATGCGTTGCGCGCGTGCGGGGCGATGGCCTGGGCCAGCCGGGCCACCGCCCAACCGGCCCGCTGCATCAGGGTGTGCGGGGGGCATTGCGCTGCCAGGGCCTGTTCGATCCGGCGTGTGGCCTGTGTATCGAACAGGGGATGGGGCTGATCGGCCGTGATCCGGCGAAGGGCGGGCTGCGGCGCTGTTGCTGCGGGCGGCTCGGAGCGCATGGCGTCGGGTCCGGCTCAGAAGCGGCGCAGCGCGAAGTGCTGCAGATCCACCTCGGGCGCGCGCTGGGCCATCAGGTCGGCCAGGGCCCGCGCGCTGCCACTGGCGAGCGCATAGCCGCAGCCGCCATGGCCGGCGTTCACCCACACCCCCGGCAGGCCGCTCGGACCCACGACCGGGGCACCGTCCGGCAGGGTGGGGCGGGCACCACGCCACACCTGCACCTGGCCGGATGAAACCTGCACCCCGCCGGGAAACCAGCCGGAGATGGCCTGGTACAGCGTTTGCAGCGTGGGCGCATGGTGCGCGCCATCGCCCCGGCCGAGCTCGGCGCCGCCCGCGATGCGCACGCGTTGGCCCTGGCGCGTGATCGTCACCCGATGGAGCGGGTCCACGACCGATCCTTGCGGGGCATGGGAGTCTTCGCGCACCGGGGCGCTGATCGAGTAGCCATGGAGCGCGGCCATCGGCAGCTCGGCACCCAAGGGGCGCAGCAGCGCCACCGCCGCCACGCCGGCGCAGACGACGACGGCATCGAACCGGCGGGGCAGCGTCTCGCCGGCGATCCGCAGACCCGCGGGCGCCGCATCCAGCCCGGTGACCTGGGCATTGAAATGGAATTGCGCCCCGCGCTCCTGCGCGGCGTAGCGCAGCATCTGGGCGAAGAGACGGCAGTTGCCGGACTCGCCGTCGGGAATGTGCAGAGCGCCGATCAGGGGGCTGTCGGGCGACAGGCCCGGCTCGATCTGGCGGGCGGTCTCGGCATCCACGTCGTGGATGGCCATGCCCGCGTCCCGCAGCAGTTGCAGGGCCGGCTGCACGTGCGCCAGGTCTTCGACCGTGCGCAGCAGGACCAGCGCGCCGCGGCCGGTTTCCGCGTCCACCTGCAGCTGCTCCGACACCCACCGCATGCGCGCCTGGCTGTAGCGGCTCAGTTGCTCCAGTGCGGCAAGGGCCATCGGAAGGGCCGGCGAGCGGCCAGCCTTGCGCCAACGCCAGAGCCATCGCAGCTCGGAAGCCGTTACCCCTTTCGCGAGCCGCACCGCCGCATGGCGTCCCCACAGCCGGGTGCTTTGCGGGCCGCCGATGCCGGGGGCCGCCAGGGGAATGAGAAGGGCAGGTGACGACAGGCCGGCATTGGCGAAGCTCGATTCCTCCGCCGCGGCGCTGCGTTGTTCGAAAACCGAAACCTCGTGGCCGTCGCACGTCAGTTCGTAAGCAGTGGTGACGCCGACGATCCCGGCGCCCACGATGGCGATGTGCATTTGGTTTCTGAGCTCTTTCAGGCACCAGCGCTAATGGACACTGCGCTGGCTGCTACTGTTTTTTGTGTTTTCCAAGGGCCTGTTTCCAGGCGGGCCCCGCCGGCGCCGGCCGCGCCGATGGCGCAAGGGTCCGTTTGGGCTCGGTCAATCTGCCATGCTAGAATCTTTGGGTTTTGCTGGTGGCTGCGCAGTGCGTGGCCGACAACCTGGCAAGACAAATCGCAAACCAGCCCTTTCAAGGTGCTGCCTTCTTCTTGCAAGCCGGCAGTTATTGGGGCTGGATTTTAGACCTAACCTTCGGAGAAATTCTCATGTCCGTCACCATGCGCGAAATGCTGGAAGCCGGTGTCCACTTCGGTCACCAAACCCGTTTCTGGAACCCCAAGATGGCTCCGTACATCTTCGGCCATCGCAACAAGATCCACATCATCAACCTGGAAAAGTCGCTCCCGCTCTTCCAGGACGCCCAAAAGTTCGCCAAGCAGCTCACCGCCAACCGCGGCACCATCCTGATGGTCGGCACGAAGCGCCAGGCCCGCGAAATCCTCGCCACCGAAGCGCAGCGCGCCGGTGTGCCCTATGTCGACCAGCGCTGGCTGGGCGGCATGCTGACCAACTTCAAGACGGTCAAGACCTCCATCAAGCGCCTGAAGGACATGAAGGCCCAGCAAGAAGGCGGCCTGGACGCCATGAGCAAGAAGGAACAGCTCACCTTCACCCGCGAAATGGAAAAGCTGGAAAAGGACATCGGCGGCATCCAGGAAATGAATGCACTGCCCGATGCCATCTTCATCATCGACGTGGGCTTCCACAAGATCGCCGTGGCTGAAGCCAAGAAGCTGGGCATTCCGCTGATCGGCGTGGTGGACTCCAACCACTCCCCCGAAGGCATCGACTATGTGATCCCTGGCAACGACGACTCGGCCAAGGCTGTGGCCCTGTATGCCCGCGGTATCGCCGACGCGATCATCGAAGGCCGTGCCAATGCCGTGAACGACGTGGTCAAGGCCGTGGCTGCCGAAGGCTCTGACGAATTCGTGGAAGTGGAAGAAACCGCTGCCTGATTCCCGGCCGCGCGACCTGTCGCGAATGAAAGCGGGGCTCCTGGTTAGCCCCCTTTTTTTTAGCCCGAATGCTGTAACGAACTGAACTGAGACTGGAGAAAAAGATGGCTGCAATTACCGCAAGCATGGTCGCCGAACTGCGCGCAAAGACCGATGCCCCCATGATGGAATGCAAGAAGGCCCTGACGGAAGCCGAAGGCGACCTGGCCAAGGCGGAAGAGCTGCTGCGCGTGAAGCTGGGAACCAAGGCCGGCAAGGCCGCCGCCCGCATCACCGCGGAAGGCGTGGTCGCCAGCTACATTGACGGCACGACCGGCGGGCTGATCGAAGTGAACAGCGAAACCGACTTCGTGAGCAAGAACGACAGCTTCCTCGCGCTGGCCAAGGCCGCTGCCGAACTGGTGGCCAAGCACAATCCCGCCAACGTGGAAGCCCTGGGTGCACTGCCTTACAGCCAGGACGGCTTCGGCCCCACCCTGGAAGAAGTGCGCAAGGGCCTGATCGGCAAGATCGGCGAGAACATGTCGTTCCGCCGCTTCAAGCACTTCTCCGGCAACAAGCTGGCCTCCTACCTGCACGGCACCCGCATCGGCGTGGTGGTCGAGTTCGAAGGCGACGAAACCGCTGCCAAGGACGTGGCCATGCACATCGCTGCCATGAAGCCCGTCGCGCTGACCAGCGCCGACGTGCCTGCCGACCTGATCGAGAAGGAACGCTCGGTTGCCGCTGCCAAGGCCGCGGAAGACAAGGCCAAGGCGGAAGCCGAGGGCAAGGCCGTGCAGTCCGACGAAATCGTCAGCAAGCGCATTGAAGGCGGCGTGCAGAAGTACCTCAAGGAAGTGTCCCTGTTCGACCAGGTCTTTGTGAAGGCCGCCGACGGCAAGCAGTCCGTGGGCCAGATGCTCAAGGGCGCCAACACCACGGTCAAGGCGTTCACGCTGTACGTGGTCGGCGAAGGCATCGAGAAGAAGGTGGACGACTTCGCTGCCGAAGTGGCCGCCCAGGTGGCAGCCGCCAAGTCTGCCGCTTGATCGCAGACCCCATCGCCACCTCACCCGCCATTCCATTGCCCCACGGAGAAGTCCCCATGTCCATCGCTGCACCAGCCCACAAGCGCATTTTGCTCAAGTTGTCTGGCGAGGCGCTCATGGGGGACGATGCCTTCGGCATCAACCGTGCCACCATCGTCCGGATGGTGGAGGAGATCGCTGAGGTCACCCGCATGGGTGTGCAGGTGGCCGTGGTGATCGGTGGTGGAAACATCTTCCGCGGTGTGGCCGGCGGCTCGGTCGGCATGGACCGCGCCACCGCCGATTACATGGGCATGCTGGCCACGGTCATGAACGCGCTGGCACTGGCCGACGCCATGGACAAGCAGGGATTGACTGCGCGTGTGATGTCGGCGATCGCCATCGAGCAGGTCGTCGAGCCCTATGTGCGCCCCAAGGCCCTGCAATACCTGGAAGAGGGCAAGGTGGTGGTGTTTGCCGCCGGTACTGGCAATCCCTTTTTCACCACCGACACCGCGGCAGCGCTGCGGGGTGCCGAAATCGGCGCCGAGGTGGTTTTGAAGGCGACCAAGGTGGACGGTGTGTACACCGCCGATCCCAAGAAGGACCCAACGGCGACCCGCTATACCAAGCTCACGTTCGACGAGGCCATGTCGCGCAATCTGGGGATTCTGGATGCGACAGCGTTTGCCCTGTGCCGTGATCAGAAGTTGCCGATCCGCGTGTTTTCCATCATCAAGCACGGCGCGCTCAAGCGCGTGGTCATGGGTGAGGACGAAGGCACGCTGGTGTACGCTTGAGCGTTGGGCGCGCTCCGGCGCGCCTGGCTTCATGCTGAGGAGAAAAACATGACCATTGCCGATATCAAGAAGAATGCAGAAACCAAGATGGACCAGTCCATCGTGGCGTTCAAGAACAATCTGTCCAAGATCCGCACCGGCCGGGCCAATCCGGCGCTGCTCGATTCCGTGCAGGTCGAGTACTACGGCTCGTTCGTGCCGTTGTCGCAAGTGGCGAACGTGGCCCTGATCGACTCGCGCACCATCAGCGTCCAGCCCTGGGAAAAAGGCATGGGTGCCAAGATCGAGAAAGCCATCCGCGAAAGCGATCTGGGCCTGAACCCCGCTTCCATGGGCGACCTGATCCGCGTGCCCATGCCTCCCATGAGCGAAGAGCGCCGCAAGGAAATGACCAAGCTCGCGCGCAACGAAGGCGAGAGCGCCAAGATCGCCGTGCGCAATCTGCGCCGTGACGCCAACGAAGCCGTCAAGAAGCTGGTCAAGGACAAGCTGGCCTCCGAAGACGACCAGAAGCGTTCGGAAACCGAGATCCAGAAGGTCACCGACAAGCACATCGCCGAAGTCGATGCGCTGGTGTCCGGCAAGGAACAGGAAATCATGGCGGTCTGATCCCCGGTTCCGGGAATCGATCGTTGCCCTGCATGTCCGCCTCTTCGGTCATTCCGCACCACGTTGCCATCGTCATGGATGGCAATGGCCGCTGGGCCACGCGCCGTTTCCTGCCGCGGCTGGCGGGGCACAAGCAGGGCGTGGAGTCTCTCAAACGCTGCGCGCAGGCCTGCGTGGAGCGGGGCGTGGCCGTTCTGACGGTGTTCGCTTTCTCTTCGGAGAACTGGAACCGGCCTGCCGATGAGGTCTCGGGACTCATGGACTTGCTGGCCAAGGCGCTGTCCCGGGAAGTCCCCCAACTGCAAAAAGACGGAGTGCGCCTGCATTTCGTGGGCGAGAAAGCCGGGCTGTCGGAGAAGGTGCGGGCGGGCCTGCGCCAGGCCGAGCTGGACACCGCGCACAATACCCGCCTGGTCCTGAACGTCTGCTTCAACTATGGCGGCCGTTGGGACATCGCGCAGGCCGCTGCGGCCGTCGCGGCGCGGGGCGAGCCCATCACCGAGGCCAGCCTGCATGCGGCCATGGGCCTGGCGCACGTGCCGGATCCGGACCTGGTGATCCGCACGGGTGGAGAAATGCGCATCAGCAATTTCCTGCTGTGGCAGTCTGCCTATTCCGAGTTCTACTTCAGTGACCGGCTTTGGCCGGACTTCGACGGCAAGGCCCTGGATGAGGCCATTGCCGCCTTCAATGCCCGAGAGCGCCGTTTCGGCAAGACATCCGAGCAAATATTGGCGTCGTCACCTGCCTCGCTGCAGGTCTGAAAGGGCTTTTCCATGCTTCGACAGCGCGTCATCACTGCCATCGTCCTGCTGGCCATTTTGCTGCCTGCGCTTTTTTACCCGTCTCCGTGGCCCTTTGCCACGGTCATCCTGGTCTTGATGGCCGCGGGTGCCTGGGAGTGGGGTCGGCTTCAAGGGCTGGGCTCTGGCGCGGCCGTGGGGGTGGGGGCCGCTTGCGTCGCGCTTTGCGCGGCGAGCTGGTCAATGGGCTGGCTGCAGCAACCGCTGGCCTGGCTGTGGACCCTGGGTGGCGCCGCTTGGGTGCTTGTCGGCGCCTGGATGCTGCGCGCGGGTGTCCAGGGCTGGCCCCAGGTTCCCAAGGCCGTGCGGCTGGTCGGCGGCGTGTTCGTGCTGTGGCTGGCGTGGCTGGCCGCGGTGCAGGCGCGCATGGCGGGCATCAATTTTCTGATGTCGATCCTGGTTCTTGTCTGGGTGGCAGACATCTTTGCGTATTTCGCAGGCCGGGCTTTCGGCCTGCGCTTCACCAAGAACAAGCTGGCCCCCTCGATCAGCCCCGGCAAGAGCTGGGAAGGCGTGTGGGGCGGCATGGCCGGTGTGGTGGTTCTGGCGGTGGCCTGGGTGGTCGCCGACGCGTCCGCCAGTGCATCGGTCGCGAGTTTCTATACCCACCTGTTCGCGCGCGGCTGGTGGCTGCTGTTGCTGGGTGCCGTGTTCATGGCGGCCATGAGCGTGATGGGCGACCTGACCGAGTCCCTCGTCAAGCGCAGCATCGGCGCCAAGGACAGCAGCGGTTTGTTGCCGGGCCACGGCGGCGTGCTCGATCGCGTGGATGCGCTGTTGCCCACCTTGCCGCTGGCCATGATGTTGACCCACTTCGCTTCCGCATGAAACAACGCATCACGGTCCTGGGATCCACGGGGTCCATCGGTACCAACACCCTGGATGTGGTGGCACGTCATCCCGAGCGCTACGAGGTGTTCGCCCTGAGCGCTGCCACGCAGGTCGACGCCCTGCTGGCGCAATGTGTCCGTTTCCAGCCCCGCTTCGCCGTGATGGCCAGCGCGCCGCATGCGCGCCTGCTGGAGGAGCGGCTCGCGGCGCATGGTCTGGCAACGCGGGTCTTGCAGGGCCCGGACGCGCTGGACACCATTGCCTCCCACGAAGAGGTGGACGTGGTGATGGCCGCCATCGTCGGCGCTGCGGGCCTGGGCCCCTGCCTTGCGGCGGCCCGCGCCGGCAAGCGCCTGCTGCTCGCCAACAAGGAGGCGCTGGTGGTGGGCGGTGAGGTCTTCATGTCCGCCGTCCGGGAGGGCGGGGCCATGCTGCTGCCGATCGACAGCGAGCATTCGGCGATCTTCCAATGCCTGCCCGAAGACCCGCAGACCTGGGCCCGCCGCGTGGACCACATTCTGCTCACCGCATCCGGCGGGCCATTTCGCACCCGGGCGCCGGCCACGCTGCGCGATGTCACGCCGGAGCAGGCCTGCGCCCATCCCAATTTCTCGATGGGGCGAAAGATCTCGGTCGATTCGGCCACCATGATGAACAAGGCCCTGGAGGTCATCGAGGCGCGCTGGCTCTTCGATCTGGCGCCGGAGCAGATCAAGGTGGTGATCCATCCGCAGCAGATCATCCATTCCATGGTCCAGTTTGTGGATGCATCGGTGCTGGCGCAACTGGGAACGCCGGACATGCGCGTTCCGATCGCCTGCGGGCTGGCCTGGCCGGAGCGCATCGAGAGCGGAACGCCGCGGCTGGATTTTTCCACCCTGTCCGCGCTCACCTTCGAGGAAGCCGATGCCACCCGCTTCCCGGGGCTGCACCTGTCCTGGCAGGCGCTGCGCGCGCAAAGCGGCACCACGGCGGTGCTCAATGCCGCCAACGAGGTGGCCGTGGCCTCGTTCCTGGAGCGCCGCATCCGTTTCGATCAGATTCATCGGCTGAACCTTGCAACTCTGGAGGCGGTGACACCCTCCAACCCCGAATCGCTCGGGGCCCTGCTGGCGCTGGATGCCGAAGCACGGTCCGTCGCTCTGCGCAGTGCGCAGCGGCTGGCCGCCTGAGCCATCGCCTCCGGGCAGAAAGACACCATGTTGCTGACCGTCATTGCCTTCATCGTCGCGCTGGGCGTGCTCATCGCCGTCCATGAATACGGCCACTACCGCGTAGCGGTCGCCTGCGGCGTGAAGGTGCTTCGTTTTTCGGTGGGTTTCGGCAAGCCCCTGCTGCGCTGGCAGCCCAAGGGATCGCCCACGGAATTCGTCATCGGCGCGTTTCCCCTGGGCGGGTATGTGCGCATGCTGGACGAGCGCGAGGCTCCCGTCGATGCCCATGAGCGCCACCTGTCGTTCAATGCCAAGCCGTTGCGATCCCGCGCTGCGATCGTGGCGGCGGGTCCGGCGGCCAATCTGCTGCTCGCCGTGCTGCTGTACGCCGCAGTGAACTGGATGGGCGTGGAGGAGCCGAAGGCGGTTCTCGCCAGCCCCGTGCCCGGGTCCGTGGCCCAGAAAGCCGGCCTGCAAGGCGGCGAGCTCGTACTGGAAGCGGCCCTCGGCAACGAAGAATCCGAGCCGGTGCGATCCTTCGAGGACCTGCGCTGGCTCCTGACCCGCGGCGCGCTCGACGGCACCGACGTCCGCCTGCAGGTGCAGCCGTCGCCCGGGGCGCCGCAGCGCCAGATGGTGCTGGAACTCGCGCAATTCGATGCGCGGGAGGCGGATGCGCAGCTCTTTCGCAAGATCGGCATCGTGGGTCCGTGGACGCGGCCCGTGCTCGGCGAGGTCGTCCAGGGGGGGGGCGGCGCAACGCGCTGGATTGCGGCAGGGGGACTTGGTCGTCAGGCTCGGTGCGACGAATGTGGTGGATGGCCAGCAGTTGCGGGAGCTCATCCGTGCATCGGTCAGTGGCGGGGTGGCCGTATCCCAGCCGTGGCGCATCGAACGCGGCGGCCAGACCTTGACGCTGGATGTGCTGCCGGACTTGCACAGCGAGCCTTCCGGCCCGGTCGGCCGCGTGGGAGCGTTCGTGGGCGCTCAGCCAGAGTTCGTGACCGTGCGGCACGGGCCGCTCGAAGGATTGTGGAACGGAGTGGTGCGCACGTGGGAGGTGTCGGCCCTGACCCTGCGCATGATGGGGCGCATGGTGATCGGCGAAGCCTCGCTCAAGAACCTCAGCGGCCCGCTCACCATCGCCGATTACGCGGGCCGTTCGGCCAGCATGGGGCTCACGCAGTACCTGGTGTTTCTGGCCCTCATCAGCGTGAGTCTGGGTGTGCTGAACCTGCTTCCGCTGCCGGTTTTGGACGGTGGGCACCTGATGTATTATCTTTGGGAAGGCGTGACCGGCAAGGGCGTGTCCGACGCCTGGATGGAGCGATTGCAGCGCGGCGGCGTGGCGGTGCTTCTCCTGATGATGTCCATCGCCCTGTTCAACGATATCACCCGGCTTTTTGGCTAACCTTTTTGCCGCGCGCGTTCACCGCGCGGTACCAGTTCACTCATGAAAAAACAATTCAATCGCTTGGGCGTGCGCAAGGCTTGTGCCGTGGCCGCCATGGTTTTTGCTGCCAATGCGGCATGGGCCCTGGAGCCGTTCAAGGTGCAGGATATCCGGGTGGAGGGTTTGCAGCGCGTCGAGCCGGGCACGATCTTCGCATCGATGCCGCTGCGCGTGGGTGACGACTACAACGACGAGAAGGGCGCTGCGGCGATCCGTGCGCTGTTCGCGCTGGGCCTGTTCAAGGATGTGCGCCTGGAGGCCAGCGGCAACGTGCTCGTGGTGGTCGTGGAAGAGCGTCCCACCATCGCCGACGTGGACTTCGCCGGTGCCCGCGAATTCGACAAGGACACGCTCAAGAAAGCCATGCGCGATGTGGGCCTGACCGAAGGCCGGCCTTTCGACAAGGCGCTGGCCGACCGCGCGGAGCAGGAGCTCAAGCGCCAGTACATCAACAAGAGCCTGTACGGCGCCGAGGTCGTGACCACGGTCACCCCCATCGAGCGCAACCGCGTCAACCTCACGTTCACGGTCACCGAAGGCGAACCCGCGCGCATCAAGGAAATCCACCTGGTAGGCAACAAGGCCTTCAGCGAATCGACGCTCAAAGGACTGTTCGACCAGGACACGGGCGGCTGGCTCAGCTGGTACACCAAGTCGGACCGCTATTCCCGCACCAAGCTGAACGCCGATCTGGAAACCCTGCGTTCCTACTATCTGGCGCGCGGCTACCTCGAGTTTCGCATCGACTCCACGCAGGTGGCCATCTCCCCGGACAAGCAGGACATCACGATCACCGTCAACGTGACCGAAGGCCAGCGCTACGTGGTCTCCGGCGTGAAGATCGAAGGCAATTACCTGGACCGCGACGACGAGTTCAAGTCGCTGATCACCATTCAGCCCGGCGAGCCCTACAACGCCGACAAGGTGGCCGAAACCACCAAGGCATTCACCGACTACTTCGGCAATTTCGGCTTCGCGTTCGCGCGCGTCGAAGCGGTGCCCGAAGTGGACCGCGAGAACAACCGCGTGGCCCTGGTGCTGCGCGCCGAGCCGGCCCGCCGTGCCTACGTGCGCCGCATCAACGTGAGCGGCAACAACCGCACGCGCGACGAAGTGATCCGCCGCGAGTTCCGCCAGTACGAAGCCTCCTGGTACGACGGCGACAAGATCAAGCTGTCCCGTGACCGCGTGGACCGCCTGGGCTTCTTCACCGAAGTCAATGTGGAAACGCAGGAAGTGCCGGGCTCGGCCGATCAGGTGGACCTGGTGGTGAACGTGGCCGAAAAGCCCACCGGTTCGCTGCAGCTGGGCGCGGGCTTCTCAAGTGCGGAAAAGGTCTCGCTGTCGTTCAGCATCAAGCAAGAGAATGTGTTCGGTTCGGGCAACTACCTCGGGGTGGACGTCAACACCAGCAAATACCGCCGCACGCTGGTGTTCAGCACCACCAACCCGTACTTCACGCGGGACGGCATCTCGCGCACGCTCGATCTGTACTACCGCACTGACAAGCCGTACGAGGACCAGGGCGGCAACTACGAGCTGATCACTGCGGGTACCAGTGTGCGTTTCGGCATCCCCTTCAGCGAAACCGATACCGTGTTCTTCGGGGGCGGCCTCGAACAGACGCGGATCAAGCTGGGCACCAACATTCCCGCTGCGTACCTGTCGTATGCCACGACCTACGGCTCCAGCAGCACCGCGATTCCGCTCACGATCGGCTGGTCGCGCGATGACCGCGACAGCGCCTTGGCACCCAATTCGGGCCGCTACCAGCGCCTGAACACCGAATGGTCGGTGGCCGGCGATGCGCGCTATGTCCGCGGCAATTACCAGTTCCAGCAGTATGTGCCGCTGAACAAGAAGTTCACCATGGCCTTCAACAGCGAGTTCGGCTGGGGCAAGGGCATGAACGGCCGGCCGTTCCCGGTGTTCAAGAACTACTACTCGGGCGGCCTGGGCTCCGTGCGTGGTTTCGACCAGGGCACGCTGGGTCCACGCGACGTGACGGGTGCGTCGCTGGGCGGACCGAAGAAGGTCACGCTCAATGCCGAGTTGATCGCACCGTTCCCAGGTGCGGGCAACGACCGCACGCTGCGCGTGTTCACTTTCGTGGATGCGGGCAACGTGTATGGCGAAGATGAAAAGGTCACCCTCAGCGACATGCGTGTCTCTGCCGGCCTGGGCCTGAGCTGGATTTCTCCGCTCGGTCCGCTTCGCCTCGCTTTTGCGCAACCGGTGCGCAAGTTCGCCGGCGATAGAATCCAGAAACTGCAATTCCAGATCGGAACGTCTTTCTAATGAAATCTCTCTCCCGCCATATTCCCCTCGTTCTCTTGCTGGGCACGCTCGGTGCAGCCGTGCCTGCACAGGCGCAGGAGTTCAAGGCCGGCTTCGTCAACACCGACCGCATCTTCCGCGAGGCCAGCACCGCCAAGGCGGCCCAGGCCAAGCTGGAGCAGGAGTTCTCCCGTCGTGAGAAGGACCTCGTGGAGCAGGGCAACAGCCTGAAGTCCGCCACCGAGAAGTTCGAGCGCGAAGCGCCCACGATGGCCGAGAGCCAGCGCACGGCCCGCCAGCGCCAGCTGGTCGACCAGGACCGCGACTTCCAGCGCAAGCGCCGTGAGTTCCAGGAAGACCTGGGCGCCCGCAAGAACGAAGAGCTGGGCCAGGTGCTGGAACGCGCCAACAAGGTCGTCAAGCAGGTCGCCGAGGCCGAGAAGTACGACGTGATCCTTCAGGAAGCCGTCTACATCAACCCCAAGCACGACATCACCGACAAAGTGATCAAGGCACTGAATGCCGCTGCTGCCACGCCCGCCAAGTGATGGCCGTCGGCTGACGGGGCGCGCGGCGTGAGCCTCTCTCTGGGGCAGATCGTCGATGCGCTGGGCGGCACGCTGGAGGGGGGCGAGAGGGACGGAGAGATCCACCGCATCGCTCCCCTGGAGTCTGCAGGTCCCGGTGACCTGGCTTTTTTAAGCCATCCGCGCTACCAGCAGCAACTGGCCGCCTCCCGGGCGGCCTGTGTCATTGTGGCGCCATCGATGCGCGAGGCCGGGCTGGCCCGGGGGCCGTGCATCGTCGCGGACGAGCCGTACGTGTATTTCGCGCGTGCCACGCAGCTGTGGAAGCGCGCGCACGCCGTGGCGGTGCCGCAGGGCATCCATCCCAGCGCGGTGGTGGACCCGGACGCCACGGTGCATTCCACGGCCTTCATCGGCCCGCTGTGCGTGGTGGAGCGCGGTGCGCGCGTGGGTGCAGGCACGGTGCTCAAATCGCGGGTGACGCTGGGCGAGGACTGCCACATCGGCGATCGCTGCATCGTGCATGCCGGCGTGGTGATCGGGGCCGACGGCTTCGGCTTCGCGCCGCAGGGCGGCGAGTGGATCAAGATCGAGCAGCTGGGGGCCGTGCACATCGGCAACGACGTCGAGATCGGCGCCAACACCTGCATCGACCGCGGCGCACTGGAAAACACGGTCATCGAAGATGGCGTGAAGCTCGACAACCTCATCCAGATTGGCCACAACGTGCGCATCGGCCGGCATTCCGCCATGGCGGGGTGCGTGGGGGTGGCGGGCAGCGCGACCATCGGCGCGCATTGCACGGTGGGGGGCGGAGGCATCGTGCTGGGGCATCTCGAATTGGCCGACCACGTGCACGTGTCGGCGGCCACGGTGGTCACGCGATCGCTGACCCGGCCGGGTCAATACACCGGCATGTTCCCCATCGACGAAAATGCGAAGTGGGAAAAAAACGCGGCCACGCTCAAGCAGCTTCACAGCCTGCGCGAACGGATCAAGGCCCTCGAACAAACTCGAAAAGACGGTTAGACCGCATCTTCCAATGATGGATATCCACCAAATTCTCAAGCTCTTGCCGCACCGCTATCCGTTTCTGCTGGTGGACCGCGTGGTCGAACTCGAAAGGGGCAAGCGCATCCAGGCGCTCAAGAACGTCACGATCAACGAGCCTTTCTTCACGGGGCATTTCCCGAGCCGGCCCGTGATGCCTGGCGTGCTCATGCTCGAAGCCCTGGCGCAGGCCGCGGGCCTGCTGTCGTTCGACATGATGGGCGAGGCGCCCGGCGACGACAAGGTGTTCTATTTCGTCGGCATCGACGGTGCGCGTTTCAAGCGCCCCGTGGAGCCGGGCGACCAGCTCATCCTGGAAGTGGATCTGGACCGTATCAAGGGCGGCATCTACAAGTTCAAGGGCCTTGCACGCGTGGGCGACAGCGTGGCCTGCGAGGCCGAGATCATGTGCACCATGCGCACCGTGGGCTGACGCTGCGAGGGCAGGGCGGCACGTGACCAGCAGCATCCACTCCACAGCCATCGTCGACCCCGCAGCGCGGATCGACGCCTCCGCGGCCATCGGCCCCTATGCGGTGATCGGCCCGCACGTGACGATCGGTGCGCGCACCTCGGTGGGCGCGCACTGCGTCATCGAAGGGCGCACCACGATCGGCGAAGACAACCGGATCTTCCAGTTCGCCTCCCTGGGTGCCGCGCCGCAGGACAAGAAGTACGCCGGCGAGCCCACCGAGCTGCGCATCGGCGACCGCAACACGATCCGAGAGTTCTGCACGTTCAACACCGGCACGGCGCAGGACCGGGGCGTGACCACGATCGGCAACGACAACTGGGTGATGGCCTACGTGCACATCGCCCACGACTGCGTGGTCGGCCACCACACCGTGCTGGCCAACAACGCCACGCTGGCCGGCCATGTGCACGTGGGTGACCACGCCATCATCGGCGGCCTCACGGGCGTACACCAGTTCACCAAGGTGGGCGCGCACGTCATGGCCGGGTTCGCGAGCCACATCTCGCAGGACGTGCCCCCCTTCATGATGGTGGACGGCAACCCGCTGTCCGTGCGCGGGTTGAACCTTGAAGGCCTGCGCCGGCGCGGGTTCTCGGCCGACCGGCTCGCCGCGATCAAGCAGGCGCACCGCTTGCTGTATCGCCAGGGCCTCACGCTGGACGCGGCACGGCAGGCGATCGCCGAACTGCCGTCGGTCCACGGCGAGGCCGCGCCCGACATCGCGCTGCTGCTGGATTTCATCGCCAACTCCTCGCGCGGCATCGCGCGCTGACGGCGATGGCGCCTTCCCTCCAACCGGCACCGCGCATCGCGATGGTGGCAGGCGAAACCTCTGGCGATCTGCTGGCGGGCCTGCTGCTCGACGGCCTGCAGGCACAGTGGCCGGGCGTGGTGGGGCAGGGCATCGGCGGGCCGCAGATGCAGCGGCGGGGCTTCACCGCCTGGTGGCCCAGCGAGCGCCTGGCCGTGCACGGCTACAGCGTCGAGCTGCTGCGCCGGCTTTGGGGCATCGTGCAGATCCGCAAGCAATTGAGGCGGCGGCTGCTCTCGGACCCGCCGCAGGTCTTCATCGGCGTGGATGCGCCCGATTTCAACCTGGGACTCGAATCCGACCTGCGTGCGGCCGGCATCAAGACGGTGCACTTCGTGTGCCCTTCGATCTGGGCCTGGCGTGCCGAACGCATCGACAAAATCAAGCGCAGCGCCGACCACGTGCTGTGCATCTTCCCGTTCGAGCCCGCGCTCCTGGCCCGCCACGGCATTGCGGCCACTTACGTCGGCCATCCGCTGGCGAATGTGATTCCCATGCAGCCGGACCGCGAGGCGGCGCGTGCCCGGCTTGGGCTGGCCCGCGGCGACGAGGTGTTGGCCATCCTGCCGGGCAGCCGTTCGGCCGAGGTGGACTACATCGCCACGCCGTTCCTGCGGGCGGCTGCCTTGCTGCGCCAGGCGCGCCCGGCGCTGCGCATGGTCATCCCGGCTGTGCCGGCGCTGCGTGAGCGCATCGAGCAGGTGGTGCGCGAATGCGGCATGGCCGAGGCCGTGCAGGTCGTCGAAGGCCAGTCGCACACCGTGCTGGCGGCCTGCGACTGCACGCTGATCGCCAGCGGCACGGCCACCCTGGAGGCGGCCCTGTTCAAGCGGCCCATGGTGATCGGCTACCACATGCACCCCATCAGCTGGCGCCTCATGCGGCGCAAGCAGCTGCAGCCGTGGGTGGGTCTGCCCAACATCCTTTGCGGCGAATTCGTCGTGCCCGAGCTGATCCAGGACGCCGCCACCCCCGAGGCGCTGGCCGCGGCCGTGACGCAGTGGCTCGACGCGCCTACGCAATCTCCCGACACGCTGGCGGCGCTGGAGCAGCGCTTTACCGCGCTGCACGAAACCCTGCGCCGCGACACCCCCCGATTGGCCGCCGATGCGATCCAGAAAATCCTTGCCGTCTGAGCAGGCGGCCCTGCCGTGGCATCCCCCGGGCCTGGTGGCCGGGGTGGACGAAGCCGGGCGCGGGCCGCTGGCCGGCCCGGTGGTGGCCGCCGCCGTGATCCTTGACGACCAGAATCCGATCGCCGGGTTGGCCGATTCCAAGACATTGACCGCCGCGCGCCGCGAAGCGCTGTACGACGAGATCCGCGCCAAGGCCCTGTGCTGCGCGGTGGCCGAGGCCAGCGTGCAAGAGATCGACACCATCAACATCCTGCAGGCGACCATGCTGGCCATGCAGCGCGCGGTGCAGGGGCTGCGCCTGAAGCCCGTGCGTGTGCTGGTGGATGGCAACCGGCTGCCCGTGCTGGAAGTGCCCGCGGACGCCATCGTCAAGGGCGATGCGCTGGTGCAGGCCATTTCTGCGGCGTCGATCCTGGCCAAGGTCACGCGGGACCGCTGGTGCGCGCAATTGCACCTGGAATATCCCCAATACGGCTTTGCCGGCCACAAGGGATATGGGACGGCCGAGCACATGGCGGCGCTGCAGCAGCATGGCGCTTGCCCGCACCACCGCCGCTCGTTTTCGCCCGTGGCCGCGGCCCTCGTGCGGGGCAACGCGGCGGTGCTCCCGCTGCCTGCGGTGCCTACCGTGGATGGGGCGCACGCGTTGCCAGCGCCGCAGGGCCTGGTGCAGTCGGAGTGGCAACCGGCATGACCTCGGACAACGTCACCTTCGTTCAGTCGCGCGGCAACGCGTTCGTCAAGGACCTGCGGCGCCTGGCGCAGGACAGCAGCGCTTACCGCAAGCAGGGCCGGGTATGGCTGGAAGGCGACCACCTGTGCCGTGCGGCGCTGGCCCGGGGGCTGCAGCCGGCGGTGGCCGTGTATGCGGAGTCTTTTTGGCCTGAAGCACAAGAAAGCTACTGGCATGCTGCTATCAAAAACATAGTGATTGCCGATCCCCTTTGGGCGGAAGTCAGCGGCCTCGAATCCCCGGCGCACATGGGCTTCGTGCTGGAGATGCCTGCAGCCGCCGCCTTGGTGCCCGGCGTGTCCACCGTGGTGATCGACCGCCTGCAGGACGCCGGCAATGTGGGGTCCATCCTGCGCAGTGCATCGGCATTCGGTTTCGGACAGATCGCGGCCATCAAGGGCACGGCGGCGCTGTGGAGCGCCAAGGTGCTTCGGGCCGGCATGGGGGCCCATTTCGGCCTGCGGCTGGTGGAGGGGCTCGATGCGACGGACATCGATGCGCTCGGCCTGCCCCTGCTGGCGACCAGTTCGCACGGCGGCGAATTCCTGCACCGGGCGCAACTGCCCTGGCCTTGCGGCTGGGTCATGGGGCATGAAGGGCAGGGCGTGTCACCGGCGTTGCAGGAGCGCGCGAGCCGCCTGATCCGCATTGCCCAGCCGGGCGGGGAGGAATCGTTGAATGTGGGTGCGGCGGCCGCGATCTGCCTGCATGCGAGCGCTGCGGCGGCGGAGATGGGCCGCACCTGACGGCTCGGCCCGCAGGCTTTCAGCGATGCGGGCAGACCTTGGTCAGGGCGGTCAGAGAGGGCGGTAAGCGCATCGCAGCGCCGACCCTGCGTTTCGCGGCAAGGCCGCCCTGAGGGAGGGCCACCCGCCAGGGTCGTCAGGCCATTGCTTCTTCACCCGCCATCAGCTCTTCCTTGCGGGCTTCGAGCGTTTCGCGCATGGCCACGAGGTCGAGCTTGCGGGCGGCACGTGCCTTCGGAAAGATCTCGTTGCGCTCTTCCTTCACGTGGTGGTCGATGTACTCGCCCAGCACGGTCACCTTGGCATCGAACATTTCATCGGCGGCGCTGGCGGCCTCGATCTGCGCGATCAGGTCCTTGGCGCTGGCGTGCTCCACTTCGGCTTCGGCGAGGAGGTCGGTGTCCTTGATGGCATCGCGCAGGGCGGGGTAGAAGATCTCTTCTTCGATCTGCGCATGCACGGTCAACTCGCGGCAGATCTGGCGCGCCAGTTCGAACCGCTGGGTGGCGGCCGCCTTGGAGCGGGACTCCATCAGCGATTCGTATTCCTTGAACATTTTCTTGACGGCGCGATGGTCCGCATCGAGCAGGGAGCAGGCGTCTCGGGGTGCACGGGTGGTGGTCATGGGATTTCCTTGTCGATGGTGTGTGTGGGGAAGGCCATGCTGCACGGGTGGTCTACCCCCTGCCGTAGGACGCCAAGCCACGGGCCTGCGCGGGTTCGCCTTCGGCCGACAGGCCGTTGGGGCAGGGCCATGGGCCCCATCGATCATTGGATTGGCTGCGAGGATCGTGCTGGCAACGCACGTTGGTCGCCGCCGCTCAGCCGCTCGATGCCGGGATGCTGTGCAGCGCC
Source organism: Acidovorax sp. KNOB132 (assembly GCF_057541515.1). Classification (NCBI taxonomy): domain Bacteria; kingdom Pseudomonadati; phylum Pseudomonadota; class Betaproteobacteria; order Burkholderiales; family Comamonadaceae; genus Acidovorax; species Acidovorax sp. KNOB132. The sequence goes on along the minus strand of NZ_BAAJYT010000012.1, from coordinate 28,594 downwards.
GGCACACGCAATGCAAGGCCTAAAAGAAAAACCCCTGACTCTTGCGAATCAGGGGTTTCCATTTGGTGCCGGAGAGATGAATCGAACACCCGACCTTCTCATTACGAATGAGCTGCTCTACCGACTGAGCTACACCGGCGAAGACTCGAATTATATATCGGAATGGTAGCGTGTCACGCGTTCCACTTCATTTTTTGAGCCCAGGACCACGCTGACGCGCTCGTGCAACTGCGTGGGCTGGATGTCCAGGATGCGCTGCTTGCCGTTGGTGGCGGCGCCGCCGGCCTGCTCGACGAGCCAGCTCATGGGATTGGCCTCGTACATCAGGCGCAGCTTGCCGGGCTTGTTGGGTTCGCGCTTGTCCCAGGGGTACAGGAACACGCCGCCGCGCGTGAGGATGCGGTGCACGTCGGCCACCATGCTGGCGATCCAGCGCATGTTGAAGTCCTTGCCGCGCGGGCCTTCGGTGCCGGCCAGGCATTCGTCGATGTAGCGCTTGACCGGGGTGTCCCAGTGGCGCATGTTGCTCATGTTGATGGCGAATTCCTTGGTGTCCTCGGGAATGCGCACGTTCTCTTCCACCAGCACGAACGAGCCCTGCTCGCGGTCCAGCGTGAACATGGCGACGCCGTCGCCCACGGTCAGCACCAGCGTGGTCTGGGGGCCGTAGATGCAGTAGCCCGCGGCCACCTGCTGGGTGCCGGCCTGCAGGAAGTCCTCGGTCATGACGCCGGGGTGGCCTTCGGGCTTTTTCAGCACGCTGAAGATGGTGCCGATGCTCACGTTCACGTCGATGTTGGAGGAGCCGTCGAGCGGATCGAACAGCAGCAGGTACTCGCCCTGCGGATAGCGGTTGGGCACCACATAGATGCTGTCCATCTCTTCGGACGCCATGGCCGCGAGGTGGCCGCCCCATTCGTTGGCTTCGATGAGCACTTCGTTGGCGATGATGTCCAGCTTCTTCTGGATCTCGCCCTGCACGTTCTCGCTGGCGGCCGTGCCCAGCACGCCGCCCAGCGCGCCCTTGTTCACGGCGTGGCTGATGCTCTTGCAGGCCCGGGCGACCACTTCGAGCAGCAGGCGCAGCTGCGAGGGGATGAGGCCGTCCACCCGCTGCTGTTCGACGAGGTAGCGGGTGAGGCTGATGGTTTTTGCCATGGAGGGGGTTTCCTATTTTTTGGACGTGATCAGTCGGCCAGCGCGCGGGTGACCACCTCGCGCACATCGTTGGACAGGTCGGGCTTGGCCGCCACGCGGGCGATGGCGTCGCGCGCCGCGCCGCGGTAGGGATCGGCCAGCTTCTTCCAGCGGTCGAGTGCCCGGGCGAGCCGCGCCGCCACCTGCGGGTTGAGCGTGTCCAGCTCCAGCACCCGGTCGGCCCAGAACTGGTAGCCCGCGCCGTCCAGCCGGTGAAAGCCCCCGGGGTTGGCGCTGCAGTAGCTGAAGATCACGCTGCGTGCGCGGTTCGGGTTCTTGAGGCTGAAGTCCGCGTGTTTCATGAGCTGCTGCACGGCGGCCAGCACCTGCCCGCCGCGGTCGGGCGCGCCCGCCTGCAGCGAGAACCATTTGTCCAGCACCAGGGCCTCGTCCTTGAACAGGGCGTGAAAGCGCGCGAGCGCCGGCTCGGCCAGGGCATGGCCGCTGTACACCAGCGCCGTGAGGGCGTTGAAGCGGTCGGTCATGTTGCCGGCGTCCTTGAAGCGCTGGTACGCCTTGCCCGGCCACACGCTGTCGCCCGTGGTGCGGGCCGCCAGGCACAGCATGGACAGCGCCAGGCCCGACAGCGCGCGGCGGCCGGCCGAGATCGCATCGGGGCGGTAGGCGCCCGTGTCGTGGTGCTGCGCCCAGATGGCTTCCCACTCCGGCTGCAGCGCGACGGCGAGCTGCGCGCGCATTGCTTCGCGCACGGCGTGCACACGCTGCGGGTCCACCACGTCCAGGTGCTCGGCGATGTAGCCCTCGGAGGGCAGGCTGAGCACCAGTTCCTTGAAGGCCGCGTCCAGCGCGGGGTGGCGCAGCACGCCGCGCATGGCCTCCACGAAGCTGTCGGGCACGATCTGTTGCTCAATAGGTGTGCCTGCCGGCGGATTGATTGCCTCGTCCGCTATTGTTTTAATAGCGATGCGCAGGGCCAGGCGCTGGCCGGCCTCCCAGCGGTTGAAGGCGTCGGTGTCGTGCGCCAGCAGGGCGAGCAGCTCGGCATCGCTGTAGTCGATGTCCAGCACCACCGGGGCGCTGAACCCGCGCAGCAGCGACGGCACGGGCTGGGAGCCCACGTTCACGAAGGTGAACGCATGGGTGGCCTCGGTCAGCACCACGGTGCGGTCCGCGCCGCCCGCGGCGGCCTCGCCCTCCAGTTGCAGCGGCAGTGCGCTGCCGTCCGCGCCCAGCAGGCCCAGGGCCACCGGGATCACGGCGGGCTCCTTGAGCGGCTGGCCGGGCGTGGGCGCGAGGCTTTGCGACAGCGTGAGCGTGTAGGTGCGCGCGGCGGCGTCGTACACGCCCGTGGCCTGCACGCGCGGCGTGCCGGCCTGCGAATACCAGCGCTTGAACTGCGGCAGCAGGCGGGCCAGGTCGCTGTCCGGGTTGGCATCGGCGATGGCCTGCGCGAAATCGTCGCAGGTGACCGCCTGCCCGTCGTGGCGCTCGAAGTACAGCTTCATGCCGCGCGCGAAGCCTTCGCGGCCCACCAGCGTGTGCATCATGCGCACGACCTCGGCACCCTTTTCGTAGATGGTGACGGTGTAGAAGTTGTTGATCTCGACGTAGCTGTCGGGCCGCACCGGGTGCGCCATGGGGCCGGCGTCTTCCGGGAACTGCGCGGTGCGCAGCACGCGCACGTCCTCGATGCGCTTGACGGCGCGGGCCGAGGGGCTGCCCGACAGGTCCTGGCTGAACTCCTGGTCCCGAAAGACCGTGAGGCCTTCCTTGAGCGACAGCTGGAACCAGTCGCGGCAGGTGACGCGGTTGCCGGTCCAGTTGTGGAAGTACTCGTGGCCCACCACGCTTTCGATGTTGCCGAAATCCACATCGGTCGCCGTGGCTTGGCTGGCCAGCACGTACTTCGTGTTGAAGATGTTCAGGCCCTTGTTCTCCATCGCGCCCATGTTGAAGTCGCTGGTGGCGACGATCATGAAGCGCTCCAGATCCAGCGGCAGGCCGAAGCGCGCCTCGTCCCAGGCCACGCTGGCCATGAGGGAGTTCATGGCGTGCTCGGTCTTCTCCAGGTCGCCCGGGCGCACGTACACCTGCAGCAGGTGGTCGGCGCCGGAGCGCGAGCGGATGCGCTGCTCGCGCGCCACGAGCTTGCCGGCCACCAGCGCGAACAGGTAGCAGGGCTTCTTGTGCGGGTCCTGCCACTTGGCGAAATGGCGCGCGCCGTTGGGGCCGTCGTCCAGCGGGCCGTGGTCGATCAGGTTGCCGTTGGACAGCAGCACCGGGTAGGCGGCCTTGTCGGCGCGCAGCAGCACGGTGAAGCTGGCCATCACGTCCGGCCGGTCCAGGAAGTAGGTGATGCGCCGAAAGCCCTCGGCCTCGCACTGGGTGAAGAAGGTGCCCTGGCTCACGTACAGGCCCGACAGCTGCGTGTTCTTGGTCGGAGAGCAGGTGGTGAAGATCTCCAGGTCGAAGGGCTCGTGGCCCTCCGGCAGGTTCTCCAGCACCAGCTGGCCGCCTTCCATCTTGAACGAGGTGCCCGCGCCGTTGACCAGCACGCGCGCCAGGTTCAGCTCGTCGCCATCGAGCCGCAGCGCGCCCGCGGGCACGTCTGCGTTGCGGCGCAGCCGCATCTTGTTGAGCACCCGGGTCTTGGCCGGGTCCAGGTCGAACGTGAGGTCCACCGTGTCGATCCAGAACGCGGGGGCGGTGTAGTCGGCACGGTGGATGGCCGTGGCGTGTCCTTCTCTCATCATGGCTTGGGGCTTTCCGGGCGCGTTACACGCCCTGCTTGAGGGAGGCTTCGATGAAGGCGTCGAGATCGCCGTCCAGCACCTTCTGGGTGGCGGAGATTTCGACGTTGGTGCGCAGGTCCTTGATGCGGCTGTTGTCCAGCACGTAGCTGCGGATCTGGTGGCCCCAGCCGACATCGGTCTTGGTGTCTTCCAGCTTTTGCTGCTCTTCCTGGCGCTTGCGCATCTCGAAGTCGTACAGGCGCGAGCGCAGGCGCTGCCATGCCACGTCGCGGTTGCTGTGCTGGCTGCGGCCATCCTGGCACTGAACGACGATGCCGGTTGGAATGTGCGTCAAACGCACGGCCGAATCGGTCTTGTTGATGTGCTGGCCGCCGGCGCCGCTGGCGCGGAAGGTGTCGGTGCGCACATCGGCCGGGTTGATGTCGATCTGGATCGAGTCGTCGATCTCCGGATAGACGAACAGGCTGGCGAAGCTGGTGTGGCGCCCGCCGGACGAGTCGAACGGGCTCTTGCGCACCAGCCGGTGCACGCCGGTCTCGGTGCGCAGCAGGCCGTAGGCGTATTCGCCCTCGATCTTGATCGTGGCGCTCTTGATGCCGGCCACGTCGCCCGGGGTTTCGTCTTCCACCGTGGTCTTGAAGCCCTTGCGCTCGGCGTACTTGAGGTACTGGCGCAGCAGCATGCCCGCCCAGTCGCAGGCCTCGGTGCCGCCGGCGCCGGCCTGGATGTCCACGAAGCAGTTGAGCGGATCGGCCTCGTTGCTGAACATGCGGCGGAACTCGAGCATCTCGATCTCGGGCTTGAGCTTGGCGGTTTCGGCCTCGATGGTCATCAGGCCGTCGTCGTCGCCTTCTTCCTTGCTCATGTCGAAGAGCTCGGTGTTGTCGGCCAGTTCGCGCGTGAGCCGCTCCAGCGTGAGCACCACGCCGTCCAGGCTCTTCTTTTCCTTGCCCAGCTCCTGGGCCTTCTTGGGGTCGTTCCAGACCGTGGGGTCTTCCAGCGAGGCGTTTACCGTGCGCAGGCGTTCGAATTTGGCATCGAAGTCAAAGATACCTCCGTAACTCTTGCGTGCGCACGGTCAGGTCGGAGAGGGTGTTGCCGATGAGGTTGATGCGTTCTGCGTCCATGGTGCGTGTCCTGAGTGTTCGGTGGAATAACCGGCGATTTTCTCACGCGATGCGCCGCACGCCCCCAATGCCCTTCCACGGGGCGCAGGGCGCAGCCGGCCGGCCCCGTTGCCGGGGCGCAAAACCGGCCGATTTTTCAAAAATGATAGCAAGACGCCCTAGTGGAATATGCGCTGGCGGCCTGTTTTATTCAGGGGTGCTCAGGAACGACTCGATCAGCGCCGCCACCGCGCCGGGCTGGTCGTGGTGCAGCATGTGCCCCGCGTCCTGGACCACGGCGGTGCGGCAATCGCGCACGTGGCGCAGGCGGGCGTGGTATTCGGGCAGGTCGTAGCGGTCCTTCCACCACAGGCCCATGCTGTCGTCGCTGGCCTCCACCGCGAGGGTGGGCGCGGTGATGCCGTCGTACAGGGCCAGCGCTTCCTCCACGCGGTAGATCTGCGAACTGGTGATCTTGTGCGCCGCATCGCCCAGGATGCGCCAGCGGCCCTGCGCGTCGGGCGCGGCCCACTGACGGGCCAGCCAGGCGGCCTTGCCGGCGGACAGGCGCGGATTGGTCTTGATGAGGCGCTGGGCCACGCCGTCGGCGCTGTCGTAGGCCTTGAGCGATTTCTCGCCGCGCTCCAGCGCCCGGATCTCGTCCATCCACTGCGCGTAGCGCCGGGGGGCCTGGTCGGGCGTGGTGGCCGGCAGGCCGAAGCCTTCCAGGTTCACCAGCCGGCGGATGCGCGCGGGCCGCACGCCGGCATAGGCCATGCACACGTTGCCGCCCATGCTGTGGCCCACCAGATCGACCGGCTGGCCGGGCGCGTAGTGGTCCAGCAGGTGGTCCAGGTCGGCCAAGTAGTCGGCGAACACGTAGTGGTCGCAGGGCGCGGGCAGGCGGCTCAGGCCGAAGCCCCGCCAGTCGGGCGCGATGACCGTGCGGCAGGCGAAGAACGCCTGCGACAGCGCGTCCACCACGAACTGGTAGGACGCGCCCACGTCCATCCAGCCGTGCATCAGCACCAGCGGGGGCCGAGAAGGGGAAGACGGGGAAGCGGAGGCGGGCGACGCCTCGCCGTTCCAGCGGCGAACGTGGTACTGCAGGGTGCGGACGGGGACGAATTCGCTCTGGGAGGCGCGGGCGGGCTGGTACATCGGGCGATTATTCGTGCAGGGCGCGGCGGCGTCAGTCAAGGCTGGGACAAGCGGGCGGCCCGCTCGTTCGGGGCCCTGCTGCGGGCCTTCGGGCATGCGGTGCGCTCGCTGCGGGAACAGGGAAAATCCATTATTCTGCCCAGCCCATCCGCAGCTTGTAGGTCTTCTCTCCATGCAAAAAATCCCATTGGGCGCCAGCGCGCTCCAGGTCACGCCCATCTGCCTGGGCACCATGACGTTCGGCGAACAGGTGGACGAAGCCACGGCCCATGCCATTCTCGACCGCTCGCTGGAGCGGGGCGTGAACTTCATCGACACCGCCGAGATGTACGCCGTGCCGGCGCGCGCCGAGACCTACGGCGCCACCGAGACCATCATCGGCCGCTGGTTCGCCAGCCGCCCCGGCGCCCGCGAAAAGACGGTGCTGGCCACCAAGGTGGCGGGCCCCTCGCGCGGCATGCCCTGGGTGCGCGAAGGCAAGGGAATGACCCCGGCCGACATCGTGGCCTCGTGCGACGCCAGCCTGCGCCGCCTGCAGACCGACGTGATCGACCTCTACCAGATCCACTGGCCCGAGCGCCATGTGCCCGCGTTCGGCACGGTGTACTACGACCCCGCCAAGGAAACCTCGGCCACCCCCATCCACGACCAGCTGCAGGCGCTCGCCGGGCTGGTGCAGGCCGGCAAGGTGCGCGCCATCGGCCTGTCCAACGAAACGCCTTACGGCGTGCACGAGTTCGTGCGGCTGGCCGAGCAGCACGGCCTGCCGCGCGTGGCCACGGTGCAGAACCCGTACTGCCTCATCAACCGCACCTGGGAAAACGGCATGGACGAGTCCTGCCACCGCCTGGGCGTGTCGCTGCTGGCGTATTCGCCCCTGGGCTTCGGGCTGCTGACGGGCAAGTACGACGCCAGCGGCACGACCGGCGCCGGTGCGCCGAAGGGCGCGCGCATCGCCAGCTACGAATCGGTGCGCAAGCAGCGCTGGGGCCGCTCCGAGGCGCTGGAGGCCTCGCGCCGCTACAACGCGCTGGCGCGCGAGCACGGCCTCACGCCCACGCAGATGGCGCTGGCGTTCTGCTACACCAAGTGGCAGGTGGCCAGCACGATCATCGGCGTGACCTCGCTGGCCCAGCTGGACGAAGACCTCGATGCCTGGGGCACGGTGCTTTCGCCCGAGCTGCTCGCGGCCATCGACGCGGTCCGCTGGGAACTGCGAGACCCGGCACTGTGAGCAAGAAGGCCGCCAAGGCCGCCCATGTGAGCGAAACCCCGGCCACCCAGTGGCTGCGGCGCCAGGGCGTGGCCTTCACCGAGCACCCCTACGACTACGTGGAGCACGGCGGCACCGCGCACAGCGCGGCCAGCCTGGGGCTGGACGAGCACGTCGTCGTCAAGACGCTGGTGATGCAGGACCAGGATGCGAAACCCCTCATCGTGCTCATGCATGGCGACCGCAAGGTGTCCACCAAGAACCTGGCCCGCCAGATCGGCGCCAAGTCGGTCGAGCCCTGCCAGCCCGAGGTGGCCAACCGCCACAGCGGGTACCTGGTGGGCGGCACCTCGCCGTTCGGCACGCGGCGCGACATGCCGGTGTACATCGAGGAAAGCATCCTCGCGCTGCCGCGCATCGCCATCAACGGCGGCCGCCGGGGCTTTCTGGTGCAGATCGATCCGCAGGTGTGCGTGCAGCAGCTCGGTGCCAAACCGGTGCAGTGCGCGCTGGCAGAATAGGCCGCCCCGCCGAACCGGGGCCGCGCCTTCGGGGGCGCCGGCCACCGGCCCCCCGTGGCGCCCGCCACCGGCCTCTCGTGACGCCCGCATCCTGAAGGAATTCCTACCTTGACCACCGTCTATTGCCTCCTGGCCACCGTGGCCGCCTACCTGCTGGGCTCGCTGTCGTTCGCCGTCATCGTGAGCCGCACCATGGGCCTGAACGATCCCCGCACCTATGGCAGCAAGAACCCCGGCGCCACCAACGTGCTGCGCTCCGGCTCCAAGGCCGCGGCCGTGATCACGCTGCTGCTCGATGCGGTCAAGGGCTGGCTGCCCGTGGTGCTGGTGCAGGCCTTCGGCAAGCCCCATGGCCTGGAGGACGGCACGGTGGCGCTGGTGGGCCTGGCGGCATTCCTCGGGCATCTGTGGCCCGTGTTCTTCCGCTTCGAGGGCGGCAAGGGCGTGGCCACGGCGCTGGGCGTGCTGGTCGGCATCAGCCCATGGCTGGGGCTGGCCACGCTGCTGACCTGGGTCATCATCGCGTTCTTCTTTCGCTACTCTTCGGGCGCGTCGCTCGCGGCGGCGGTGTTCGCGCCGCTGTACTACGTGATGTTCGGCGGCGTGCTCTGGTACACCGAGGCGACCATCGGCGTGGCCATCGCCGCCATGTCGGCGCTGCTGGTGTGGCGGCACCGCGAAAACATCCGCCGCCTCATGGCCGGCACCGAATCCCAGCTGGGCCAGAAGAAGAAAAAGCCCTGAATCGAAGGGGACGGAGCCAGGCGGGGGGCGCCCGGTCAGGGCCGGCCGGCCGTGCTCACCAACCCCATCAGCCCGCTGCTGTGCTGGGCCGCGTAGTGGCCCAGGCGCACCAGCGTGCGGTGGTTGATCTCCACCTTCACCGCGGGTCGGGCCAGCGCCGACTGGATGCGTGGCCGGCCGCTGGCCGTCTGGTGCAGCCGGGGCTGGGCCAGGTGCTCACCGTCGCGGTCGAGCAGGCTGGCCACCAGGGGGGCGTTGACCTTCTCGCTGCGGCGCAGCACCAGCGCGGTCTCGCCGTTGTCCAGCCGCACGAAGGTACCGGGCGGGCACAGCCCGACGGCGCGCACCAGCGCATAGGTGACTTCGTCGCGCCGGTCCACGTCCTGGCCCACGATGGCGCGCACCGAGTCCGTGGCGCTGCGGCCCGCACGCGACTTGCGCGGGCTGATCATCGCGGCGTAGCGGTCGATCGTCCCCAGGATGCGGCTGAGCCGGTCCTCGGCGGGCATGCCCGCCAGCGGCTGCGTCTCGGCCAACGGCGCATGGTGCTGGCCCACGACGTCCAGCCACAGCGGGTCCTTCACGTCCAGCTGCTCCAGCAGGGTCATGCTGCGCAGCGGGTGCGCCTCGATGGCCTCCTGCTGCGCGGGGCTGGGCCGCTCGCGCTGGCTGGCCAGCTCGTCCTGCAGCGCGGTCATGCCGATGTTCATGGTGATCGCGGCCCGCACCAGGCTGTCGCGCTCCAGGGAGGGCAGCTGCAGCTCGTGCGCGAGGATGTGGCACAGCGTGCCGCACACCAGGGCGTGCGAGGTGCTGTAGCCCACCGTGGAGGTGGAGGCCAGCTGGAACATCAGGTACAGCGCCGCGTCGATGTCGTGCGCCACCAGTTCCTGCAGCCACCGGTCGCACTGGCGCACCTTGGCGGGAAAGTCGTGCACCTGCAGGGGCCGCGAGAGGATCACCGCCAGGGCGGATTCCAGGTCCGACCACAGTCCGAGCAGGTCTTCGTATTCGCTGTCGGACGGCTCGCCGGCGCTGGGGGGGCTGTGGGGCATGGGGCGCGGGCTACTGGCGCTTTTCCAGCACCATCTGGTCGTTGATGCGGCTCATCTGGAACTCGTTCAGGAAACTGTTGCCCAGCAGCACGAAGGGCATGGCCTGGGGCGTGACGACGGCGTCCACGCCGAGCACCTCGACGTCGCCGATGCGCACCGAATCGAGCTTGATCCGCCAGCCCTGGGCCGTGCCGTTGGCCGTGCCCAGCACCACGGGCTGCCCGCTGCGGTAGGCCAGGCCCATGCGTTCCGCCTCCGGCTGGCCGATGGCCACGGTACTGGCGCCGGTGTCCACCAGGTACTGCATCGGCCGGCCGTTGATGGTGCCGCTGTTCACGAAATGCCCGCGGCTGTCGGCGGTGAGCACCACGCGCCGGCCCGTGCCGGCGGCGCTGCGGCTGCCCACGCTGACCGGGGCCTCGCCCAGGATCAACGTGCGCCGCGCGCCGGCCAGCTCGACCACCGCCTCCTCTCGGCCGACCGAGACCACCTTCACGCCCTGGTGGCTTTCACCCGGGCCCACGCCGCGCGGCGCGCCACCGTTGACGACCAGCAGCGCCTTGCCGCCCAGGATGCCGGACAGCGCCACCGCCTGGGCGTGCGCCTGCCATGGCGCAAGCGCCAGGGCGGCAGCGAGGGGGAGGGCGCGCAGGAGCATGGAGGGGGGCAGCCTGGGGGTGAGGGCGGTGATGCGGCAGGCGGCGGGGAAGTCGGTGTCAGTCGCGGAAGTTGTCGAACGACAGTGGAATGTCCACCACTTCCTTGCGCAGCAGCGCCATGGCGGCCTGCAGGTCGTCGCGCTTGGCGCCGGTCACGCGCACTTTCTCTTCCTGGATGGCGGCCTGCACCTTGAGCTTGCTTTCCTTGAGGAGCTTCTGGATCTTCTTGGCCAGCTCGCTCTCGATGCCGTTGCGCACCTTCACGACCTGCTTGACCTTGTCGCCGCCGACCTTCTGCGGCTTTTCCATGTCGAGAAAGCGCACGTCCACGTTGCGCTTGGTGAGCTTGTTGCGCAGGATGTCTTCCACCTGGGTGAGCTGGAAGTCGGCATCGCCGAACAGCGTGATCTCCTTGTCCTTGATCTCGATGGCGGCGGACGTGCCCTTGAAGTCGAAGCGCGTGCCGATTTCCTTGGCGGTGTTTTCGACCGCGTTCTTCACTTCTACGAGGTTGGCTTCACAAACGGTGTCAAAAGAAGGCATGGCATCACTCTCGGAAACTGGGGGAGAACCCGGCCGCGAAAAGGGGCCGGGTGCGACAATCCGGTCGATGTTAGTCGAGAAAAACGCTCCCCTGCAGCACTGCAATACCTTCGGCATCGTGGCCCGCGCCCACACGCTGGTGCGTGCCCGCTCGGTCGATGACGTGCGCGCCCTGGTGTCCGACCCGCAGCTGGCGGGCTCGCCCGTCTTCGTGCTGGGCGGCGGCAGCAACATCGTCCTCACGGGCGACGTCAAGCCCGTGGTCCTCAAGATGGAGATCAAGGGCCTGCGGCTGGTGCAGGAAACCCCCCAGGCCTTCATCGTGGAGGCCGGCGCCGGCGAGTCCTGGCACGACGCCGTCGCCTGGACCCTGGCGCACGGCTTTCCCGGGCTGGAAAACCTGGCGCTCATCCCCGGCACCGTGGGCGCGGCGCCCGTGCAGAACATCGGCGCCTACGGCGTCGAGCTGCAGGACCGCTTCGATTCCCTGGACGCCATCGACCTGGCGACGGGCCAGCCGTTCACGCTCGATGCCGCCCAATGCGCGTTCGGCTACCGCGATTCCGTCTTCAAGCACCAGGCCCCCGCCGCCGCCGAGGGCAGCGGGCCGCGCGGCATGGGCCTGGCGGGGCGCGCGGCCATCACGCACGTGCGTTTTCGCCTGCCCAAGCCCTGGAAGCCCGAGCTGGGCTACCTCGACCTGGAGCGCAAGCGGGCCGAGGCCGGGGTGGCCGAGCCCACGGCGCAGCAGATCTTCGAATGGGTGTGCGAGGTGCGCCGCGCCAAGCTGCCCGACCCGGCGGTGGTGGGCAACGCCGGCAGCTTCTTCAAGAACCCCACGGTCACGCCCGACCAGTGCTCGGACATCATCGCCCGCGAGCCGCGCATCGTGCACTACCCCATGCCCGACGGCACCATCAAGCTGGCGGCGGGCTGGCTGATCGATGCCTGCGGATGGAAGGGCAAGAGCGTGGGCAAGGCCGGCGTGTACGAAAAGCAGGCGCTGGTGCTGGTCAACCGCGGCCGGGGCGCCGACAGCGTGACCGGCGGCGAGGTGATGACGCTGGCCAAGGCCATCCAGACCAGCGTGTACGAGCGCTTCGGCATCCGGCTGGAGCCGGAGCCGGTGGTGGTCTAGGCCCGGCGCGTCCGGCCGGTTCTGCCGCGAAGCGGCTGCAAAGCCATCGCGGATATTGCTATTCTATTAATAGCATTAATGGCATGTTTGACTAAGGCATCGGGCCGATTTGGCTCTTATTTTTGGTGCGACGGCCCGAACGGGGCGCTCAGGCGTCGGCGCCGCCCGCCGGTGGCGCGCGGAAAGCGACCTGGAACCGGTTCCAGCCGTTGATGGCGATGACGGCCAGCGACAGCTCGACGATCTCCGCCTCCGAGAACTGCGCCGCCACCATGTCATAGACCGCGTCCGGCACGTCCTGCGTGGCGGCCAGGCGGGTCAGCGATTCGGCCCAGGCCAGCGCGGCGCGTTCGCGGGCATCGAACAGGCCGGCCTCGCGCCAGGCGGCCAGCAGGTGCAGGCGCCGGTCGGTCTCGCCATGCCGGCGGGCCACGCCCACGTGCAGGTCGATGCAGAACGCGCAGCCGTTGATCTGCGACACGCGCATCTTCACCAGCTCCTTGAGGGCAAGGGGCAGGGCGCCGGCGCGCAACTGGTTCTCCAGCGCCATCATGGCGTTCGCGGTGGCGGGGTGGTTTTTCATGAGGTCGATGCGGGCTTGGGACATGGGGAGCCTTCGTGGCGGTGGGTGGTTGAGGGAAGGAGCGGGTGGGAAACCCGTGGCCCATGGCGCGGCCCGCACCCGGCGCGGGTGCCATGCCATGGGAACGGATCGGGAAAGCGGGACCCGGCGGCGGGGCCTACAACCCGCGCAGCTTGTCCGGGTTCAGCACGGCGTAGATGCCGTGGATGTGCGTGCCGTCGGTCTGCAAGGCCAGCGCCACGCGCGGCGTGCCGCCCTCGCGCAGCACCAGACCCGGCGTGCCGTTGATCTGCACCTCTTGCACGGTGAGGTGGCGCAGGTACACGCGCCACAGTCCCGCCGCCAGCCGGGCCAGGGCCCGGGGGCCGCGCACCACCTTGGTGGCGGCCTGGACCTTGCCGCCCGCATCGGGCGTCCAGGTGGCGTCCGGCGCGAAGAGGGCGAGCAGGGCGCCGTGGTCCTGGGCGCGCATCGCGTCCATGAAGCGGTGCAGCAGGGCCCGCGCGGCGTCCGGCGTGGCCGAAAAGCGCACCTTCTCCCGGCGCACCTGGGTGCGGGCGCGGTGCACCAGCTGGCGGCAGGCCGCCTCGCTGCGGTCCAGCACGGTGGCGATCTCGCCGTAGTCGCTGTCGAACACGTCGTGCAGCAGGAAGGCGGCGCGCTCGTCGGGCGACAGGCGCTCCAGCACCACCAGCAGCGCGATGGACAGATCGGACGCCAGCTCGGCGCGCGCATCGGCCGCCGGCGCGGTGGCGTCGCGGTCCAGCCAGGGTTCGGGCAGCCACGGGCCGCTGTAGGCCTCGCGCTCGGTGCGGGTGGCGCGCAGCCGGTCCACGCACAGGCGGGTGACGGTGGTCACCAGCCAGGCCTCGGCCGTCTGCACGCGCTCGGCCGGCGTGGACTGCCAGCGCAGCCAGGCGTCCTGCAGCACGTCCTGTGCATCGGCGCGGCTGCCCAGCATGCGGTAGGCCACGCCCAGGAGGCGCGGGCGGTGCTGAAGGAACGTGGCGGTGTGCGGGTCCGGGGCGAGGGGAATGTCGGCGTTCATGCCTTCAAGACGGGTGGCCGGGCCGGTTTGTGACAGGAATCCGCGCCGCCTGCCACAAAAAGAAAACCGCCCGGCCGGGTGGCGGGGCGGTTGCTCTTGTTTTCATAGCTGCCAGCGCATGTCGCGGTAGCGCTGGAGGCCTTTTCGATGCCTGGCGTTACTTTTTCTCGCTGCCGTCGCCCAGCTGCGCCAGCGCGGCATTGCCGCCCAGCGACAGCAGGCCGGACTGGGCGTAAACGCCCAGCTTGTGGCGCGTGTCGATGATGTCCAGGTTGCGCATGGTCAGCTGGCCGATGCGGTCGGCGGGGCTGAATGGCGCGTCTTCCACCTTTTCCATCGACAGGCGCTCGGGCGCATAGGTCAGGTTGGGCGACTCGGTGTTGAGCAGCGAGTAGTCGTTGCCGCGGCGCAGCTCCAGCGTCACCGTGCCGGTCACGGCGCGCGCCACCCAGCGCTGGGCGGTCTCGCGCAGCATGATGGCCTGCGGGTCGAACCAGCGGCCCTGGTACAGCAGGCGGCCCAGCTTCAGGCCGTTCATGCGGTACTGCTCGATGGTGTCTTCGTTGTGGATGCCGGTCACCAGACGCTCGTAGGCGATGTGCAGCAGCGCCAGGCCCGGGGCTTCGTAGATGCCGCGGCTCTTGGCTTCGATGATGCGGTTCTCGATCTGGTCGCTCATCCCCAGGCCGTGGCGGCCGCCGATGCGGTTGGCTTCCAGGATCAGCGCCACGGGGTCGTTGTACTCGACGCCGTTCAGGGCGACGGGCTGGCCTTCCTCGAAGCGCACGGACACTTCCTCGGACTTGACCTGGACATCGTCCTTCCAGAACGCCACCCCCATGATGGGGTTCACGATGCGGATGCCGCTGTTCAGGAACTCCAGGTCCTTGGCCTCGTGCGTCGCGCCCAGCATGTTGCTGTCGGTGCTGTAGGCCTTTTCGGCGCTCATCTTGTAGCCGAAGCCTTCCTTCGTCATGAAGGCCGACATTTCGGCGCGGCCGCCCAACTCGTCGATGAACAGCTGGTCCAGCCAGGGCTTGTAGATCTTGAGCGAGGGGTTGGTGAGCAGGCCGTAGCGGTAAAAGCGCTCGATGTCGTTGCCCTTGAAGGTCGAGCCGTCGCCCCAGATGTGGACGTCGTCTTCCTTCATGGCCGCCACCAGCATGGTGCCGGTGACGGCGCGGCCCAGCGGCGTGGTGTTGAAGTAGGTGATGCCGGCCGTGCTGATGTGGAAGGCGCCGGCCTGCAGCGCGGCGATGCCTTCATGGGCGAGCTGCGTGCGGCAGTCCACCAGGCGGGCCTTTTCGGCGCCGTATTCCATCGCCTTGGCAGGGATGGCGTCGTAGTCCGGCTCGTCGGGCTGGCCCAGGTTGGCCGTGTAGGCGTAGGGCAGGGCGCCCTTGTTCTTCATCCAGCGCAGCGCGGCGCTGGTGTCGAGACCGCCGGAGAAGGCGATACCGACCTTCTGGTTCAGGGGCAGGTTCTGGAGGATGGTGGCCATGTGCGGTGCCTTGCGGTTCAGCCGAAGTGGCAGATGTAGTGGTAGGCGCTGGCGACGCGGATCTCGAACTTCGACTGGCCGGGCACGCTGAATTTCTCGCCCGCGCCGGACTTCACCCAGGCGTCGGTGCCGTCGAGCTTGTACTCGCACGCGCCGCCCACGCATTCCATGATCTCGGGCGCGCCGGTGTTGAAGGTCAGCGTGGCGGGCAGGATCACGCCCACCGATTTCTTCGTGCCGTCCGGAAACGTGATGTTGTGGCTCACGCATTTGCCGTCGAAATACACGTTGGCTTGGGTGGTGACGGACACGCCGTCGATGGTTTCGGTGGTCATGGATGCGCTTGAAAGGAAGAGGAAGGGGGAAAACCGAAGATTCTAGGTTGAACGCTGCGGCCGGCCCCCGTTCCCCGTGCGAGGCGGCGCCCCAAAACGCCGTGCCGAAGGCGCGCCCCACGAAAAAGGGAGCCCGAAGGCTCCCTGCTGGATGCGTTGGCCGTCCGGCCGGTGGTCCCTTCAGCGCCAGTAGGGATCGCGCGGGCGGGGCGGGTAGTAGGGGCGGCCGTAGCTGTCGTGGTATTCGATGACCGTGGTGGACGGGGGCGTCACGTAGGCGGGCGGGCCAGGGTAGGTGGAGACCACCACGCCCGGCTGGGCGTAGCCGCCGGAGTAGGCGGGGGCCGGCGGTGCGCTGGCGATGGGCTGCACGCTCACGGGAATCCAGGCGCCCGGGTCGTGCTGCGTGCGGGTGGTGTACTGGCGGCCCGCGTACTCGTAGAGCACGTTGTAGCCCATGGTGCGGTTCTCGTAGTACGTCTGGGTGGAGCAGCGCTGCACGTTCTGGTACTCGGGCCGGGTGCCCTCGATGTTGTTGCCCAGCACGGCCCCGCCGATCAGCCCGATGGCGGTGGCGGCGGCGCGTCCGCTGCCCTTGCCGATCGCGTTGCCGGTGGCCCCGCCGGCGATGGCACCCAGCACCGCCCCGGCGCCGGTCGGCCGGGATTCGCCGTAGATGGTTTCGTTACCGCACACCTGCTGGGGAATGGCCACCTGCTCGGTGATGGGGGTGGCGGAGAGGACGCGGCCCTGCTCCTGGGCGCTGGCACTGGCTGCAACGGCAGCCAGCGCGGTCAACAAGATGATTTTCTTCATGGAGAAGCTCCTTTCGGTCGGTGTACAACGCATCAGGCTGAGAAAAAGTTTAGGGTCGCCGTGTCAAGCCTGCAGCCGGGGGCCGTAAATCTGGGTAAAGATTTGTGCCGTTTCAGGGCTTGGAGCGCGCGGTGGCGGCTTCGTTCCAATCGGCTTCGTTGAAACCCACGGTGATGCGGCCGTCCGCCCATTCCACGACCGGGCGCTTGATGACGCTGGGCTGCGCCTTCATCACCTCGGCGGCGCTGCCTGCGTCGTGCACGGCGGCCTGGGTGTCCGCATCCAGCTTGCGCCAGGTCGTTCCCTGGCGGTTGAGCAGCTTTTCCCAGCCCACCGCATCGGCCCAATGCGGCAGGCGATCGGCCGGCACGCCCTGCTTCTTGAAGTCGTGGAACTGGTGCGTAACGCCCTGGGCGGCGAGCCAGGCGCGGGCCTTCTTGACGGTGTCGCAGTTGGGAATGCCGTAGAGCACGGTGGTGCCCGGGCGGGCGGCGGCGTGGGCGGGGGGACGGGCGGGGGTAGGGGTGGGGGTACTCATGGCGCCGATCATCGTGCAAGCCGCGCTCGGCGACAATCCGGCCCCGTATGCACACCAATTTCGACACCCTGGAAGGCTGGCTCGGCCATTGCGAGCGCCTGCACCCGAAGAACATCGACATGGGCCTGGACCGCGTGCGCGCCGTGGCCCGGCGCATGGATCTGCGGTTCGACTGCCCGGTCATCACCGTGGCCGGCACCAACGGCAAGGGCTCCACCTGCGCCATGCTCGAAGCGGTGGCGCTGCAGTCGGGCTACCGCACCGGGGTGTACACGTCGCCGCACCTGGTGCACTTCGAGGAGCGGTGCCGCATCCACGGCGAAATCGTCGCCGCTTCGGATCTGATCGCGCACTTCGCCGCCGTGGAAAGCGCCAGGACCCTGGATGGCGAGGACATTTCGCTGTCGTACTTCGAGTTCACCACCCTGGCGATCCTGCGGCTCATGAGCCTGTCGCGGCTGGATGTGGCCATCCTCGAGGTCGGCCTGGGCGGGCGGCTGGACGCCACCAACGTGATCGACACGGACTGCGCCGTCATCACCAGCATCGACATCGACCACACCGAATTCCTGGGCCCCGACCGCGAAACCATCGGGCGCGAGAAGGCCGGCATCATGCGCACGGGCCGCCCCGTGGTGGTGAGCGATCCCATGGCGCCGCAGAGCGTGCTCGACCATGCTCTGGAGATCGGCGCCGACCTGTGGCGCTTCGGCCATGACTTCAACTTTTCGGGCGACAAGCAGCAGTGGAGCTGGGCCGGGCGGGGGCGCCGCTACGCCGGCATGGCCTACCCCTCCTTGCGGGGCGCCAACCAGCTCGTCAATGCCTCCGGCGCCCTGGCGGCGCTCGAGGCCCTGCGCGACCGGCTTCCGGTCACCGCCCAGGCGGTGCGCAACGGGCTGGCCATGGTGGAACTGCCCGGGCGCTTCCAGATCGTTCCCGGCCAGCCGACCCTGGTGCTGGATGTGGCGCACAACCCCCATTCGGTGGCGGCGCTGACCGCCAACCTGGACGCGATGGGGTTCTTCCCCACCACGCATGCCGTGCTGGGCGCCATGGCCGACAAGGACCTCGGCCCCATGCTGGCCAAGATCGGTCCGCTGGTGGACCGCTGGTATTTCACCGATCTGCCCACGCCCCGCGCCGAGAGCGCCGCGGGCCTGCAGCAGAAATGGAACGCCCTGCAGATCGTGGCCGGGGGGCGCCGCACCGTGCCCACCAGCCTGCACGTGGACCCCCAGCAGGCACTGCAGGCGGCCGTCGATGCCGCGGAGCCGGCTGATAGAATCGTGGTCTTTGGCTCGTTCTACACGGTGGGCGGCGTTCTGACCAATGGGACGCCTCGCCTGCAGGCCAAGCATCTGGGCGCATAAGGTCCGCACGATTCTGCACTCCATGGCATTTTTCAAGTTTCGGTGGCCCGGCAGCAAGGAGCAACCCGATAAACCCGCGGGCAAGCGTTCGCGCAATGCCCAGGCTGAGAGCATCGAGGCCATGCGTCGGCGCGCACGGCACCGGCTGATCGGCGCAGCGGTGCTGGTGTTGCTGGGGGTGGTGGGTTTCCCCATCCTTTTCGACACCCAGCCGCGCCCCATCCCGGTCGATATTCCCATCGACATTCCCGATCGCAACAAGGTGGCTCCCCTGGTGGTGCCCGAGGCCGCGCCGGCCCGTCCGGCAGCTTCGGCCCCGGCCATGGCGTCGGCCGGGGGGCTGGCCGAAGGCGAAGAGGTCGTGCCGTCCAGCCGCAACGCGCCCAAGCCGGCGGCGTCTGCTCCGGTGCACGCCCCTGCGCCCGCGCCTGCAGCGGCGTCCAAGCCCGAGGTGCGGGCCGAGCCCAAGCCGGTGCCCCGGCCGGAGCCGAAGCCGCAGGTTCACGAATCGAAACCAGAAACCAAACCTGAACCCAAGCCCGAGGCCAAACCGCAGCGCTCGGAAGACGCGGCGCGTGCGCGGGCCTTGCTCGAAGGGCGCGATACCCCGGCGCCGGCCGCGGCAGCCTCCAAAGGCGAAGAGGGCCGGCTGATCGTGCAGGTGGGTGCCTTCGCCGATGCCGACAAGGCCCGCGAAGTGCGCCAGTCGCTGGAGCGCGCCGGCCTCAAGACCTACACCCAGGTGGTGGACACCAAGGACGGTAAACGCACCCGCGTCAGGGTCGGCCCCTATGCCTCCCGCGCCGAAGCGGACAAGGCGGCTGCGCGCGTGAAGGGCCTGGGCCTGTCGGCTTCGGTCCTGGCGCTGTAGCCGGCCGACGGCTCGCGTGCGTACATGGCATCGCTGGACTGGATTTTCTTGGCGGTGCTGCTGGGGTCCCTGGTGCTGGGGGCCTGGCGCGGGCTGATTTATGAGGTGCTGTCGCTGGCGGGCTGGGTCATGGCCTTTTTCATGGCCCAGTGGTGGGCCGAGGACGTGGGGCGGTGGCTGCCGATTTCCGATTCGGCCGAGTCCGTCCGGCATGCGGCGGGCTTTGCGCTGGCGTTCATCGGCACGCTGTTTGCCTGTGGATTCCTGGCCTGGCTGGCCAAGAAATTGATCGAAGCGGTGGGCCTGCGCCCCGTGGACCGCACGCTCGGGGCCGCATTTGGCGCCTTGCGGGGCATGGTGTTGCTGCTGGCGGCATCGCTCGTGGTGCTGTGGACCCCCTTGCAGGAGGGGCTGTGGTGGAAAGAGTCGCAGGCCGCCCCCATATTGACGGGGATGCTGAGAGTTTTGAAGCCGGCTTTGCCGCCAGCGCTGGGAAGGCATCTGCCTTCATGACAGGGACGCGGCGCCACCCCGGTGGCGCTGCACTGATTTTTTTATTGCGGGATCGCCCGCCTTTGGATGGAACGCGAATATGTGTGGAATCGTCGGCGTGGTCAGCACGGCTCCTGTCAACCAACTGGTCTATGACGCTCTGCTGCTCCTGCAGCACCGGGGCCAGGATGCGGCGGGCATCGTCACCCAGCAGGGGCGCAAGTTCTTCATGCACAAGGCCAAGGGCATGGTGCGCGACGTGTTTCGCACGCGCAACATGCGTGCGTTGCCGGGCACGGTCGGCCTGGGGCAGGTGCGCTACCCCACGGCGGGCAATGCCTACAGCGAGGAAGAGGCCCAGCCGTTCTACGTGAATGCCCCCTTCGGCCTGGTGCTGGTGCACAACGGCAACCTGACCAATGCGCAATCGCTGCGCGCCGAACTGTTTTCAACCGACCACCGCCATACCAACACCGAGAGCGACTCCGAAGTGCTGCTCAACGTGTTCGCGCATGAGCTGGAGCGCGCCACCCGCGGTGTGCCGCTGCAGACCGAGGACGTGTTCGCGGCCGTGCGTGCCGTGCACCGCCGCGTCAAGGGCTCCTACGCCGTGATCGCGCTGATCGCCGGCCACGGGCTGGTCGCCTTCCGCGATCCCCACGGCATCCGCCCACTGTGCATGGGCCGCAGCCCGGAAGGCACCGTGATGGTCGGCAGTGAGTCGGTGGCCCTGGAAGGCACCAACCACGTGTTCGAGCGCGATATCCAGCCGGGCGAGGCCGTGTTCATCACGGACGACGGCACGGTGCATGCGCAGCAGTGCGCCGATGCGCCGCAACTCAACCCCTGCATCTTCGAGTTCGTCTACCTGGCGCGTCCGGATTCGGTGCTGGACGGCATCTCGGTGTACCAGGCCCGCCTGAACCTGGGCGAGGCATTGGCCAAGCGCGTGGTCTCCACGGTGCCGCCCAACGAGATCGACGTGATCATTCCCATCCCGGAATCGAGCCGCCCGAGCGCCACGCAACTGGCGCATCTGCTGGGTATTCCGTATCGCGAGGGCTTCGTGAAGAACCGCTATGTGGGGCGCACCTTCATCATGCCGGGGCAGGGCGTTCGCAAGAAGTCCGTGCGGCAAAAGTTGAACGTCATCGCCAGCGAGTTCAAGGGCCGCAACGTGCTGCTGGTGGACGACTCCATCGTGCGTGGCACCACCTCGCGCGAGATCGTGCAGATGGCGCGCGATGCGGGCGCCCGCAAGGTCTACCTGGCCAGCGCCGCGCCGCCGGTGCGCTACCCCAACGTGTACGGCATCGACATGCCCACGAGCAATGAACTGGTGGCCCATGGCCGCACGGTCGAAGAAGTGCGGCAGTCCATCGGCTGCGATGCCTTGATCTATCAGGACGTCAACGGCATGAAGAAGGCAGTGGGCGCACTGAACGGGCGCATCGAAGGCTTCGACGCGTCATGCTTCGACGGTGTGTACGTCACGGGCGACATCACCGCGCAGGACATCGCGCGGCTGAACGAAGGGCGTGTGGGCGCGGAGGAGCCGCAGGAGGAAGACACTTCCCGCCTGGCCCTGCCCAACGCGCAGGACGCCTGACCGCTATTCGCTTGGATCTTCACGCCATGAACTCCCCCTTGAATGCCCGAACCCTTCCCGAAGGTCTGCACCCCGACACGCTGGCGGTGCGCGAAGCCATTCCCCGCAGCGTGTACGGCGAGCATTCCGAGGCGCTCTACCTGAGCAGCAGCTTCGTGCAGCCCGACGCGGCGACGGCGGCGCGCCGGTTTGCCGGCGAGGAAGAGGGCTATACCTACACCCGGACCGGCAATCCCACGGTCACGAGCTTCGAGCGGCGTCTGGCTGCCCTGGAAGGCACCGAGTCCGCGATCGGCACTGCCACCGGCATGTCGGCCATCCTGCTCATGTGCCTGGCACTGCTCAAGACCGGCGACCATGTGATCTGCTCCCGGTCGATGTTCGGCTCGACCATCAAGCTCATCGGCGGAGAGCTGTCGCGTTTCGGCGTGCAGACCACGTTCGTGCCACAGACCGATGCGGCCGCATGGAAGGCAGCGCTGCGCCCGGAAACGCGGCTCATGTTTGCGGAAACCCCCACCAATCCGCTGACCGATCTGTGCGATATCCAGGCGCTGGCCGACATTGCCCATGAAGCCGGCGTGCTGCTTGCCGTAGACAACTGCTTTGCCTCTCCCGCCTTGCAGCAGCCCGCCAAATGGGGTGCGGATCTGGTCCTGCACTCGGGCACCAAGTTCCTCGACGGACAGGGCCGGGTGATGGCGGGGGCCGTGTGTGGACCCCGCGCGCTCATCGACGACAAGCTCGCGCCCATGATCCGCAGCGCGGGCATGAACCTGTCGCCCTTCAATGCATGGGTGGTTCTGAAGGGCATGGAAACCTTGTCCATCCGCATGAAGGCGCAGAGCACCAACGCGCTGCAGCTGGCCACCTGGCTCGAATCGCATCCGCGCGTGGCGCGCGTGTACTACCCGGGGCTGGCGTCCCATCCCCAGCATGCGCTGGCGATGCGCCAGCAATCCGGCCTCGGCGGCGCCGTGCTGTCGTTCGACGTCAAGGTGAAAGAGGGCGATCCGGCCTCGGCCCGTGCACAGGCATTCCATGTGATCGACAGCACGCGGGTGTGCAGCATCACGGCCAATCTCGGCGACACCAAGACCACCATCACCCATCCCGCCAGCACCTCGCATGGCCGCCTGACCGAAGAGCAGCGCCAGGCCGCCGGCCTGGGGCAAGGCCTGATCCGCGTGGCGGTCGGGCTGGAACACATCGAAGATTTGAAGGCCGACCTCGCGCGCGGCCTGGATACCCTGCAATGACCGAAGCCAACCTGACCCAGCGCGTTCGCACGCGTTTCGCTCCCTCGCCCACAGGGTTCATCCATCTGGGGAACATCCGCTCCGCCCTGTACCCCTGGGCGTTCGCCCGCGCGACGGGTGGCGACTTCATCCTGCGCATCGAGGACACCGACCTGGAGCGGTCCAGCCAGGCCGCCGTGGACGTGATTCTGGAAGGCATGGAATGGCTCGGCATGCAGCCCGACGAAGGCCCGTTCTACCAGATGCAGCGCATGGATCGCTACAAGGAAGTGCTGGCCCAGCTGCAGGAGGCCGGCCATGTCTATCCCTGCTACATGAGCGTGCCGGAACTCGACGCGCTGCGCGAACGGCAGATGCAGGCCAAGGAAAAGCCGCGCTACGACGGCACGTGGCGCCCCGAGCCCGGCAAGACCCTGCCGGCCGTGCCTGACGGCGTGCAGCCGGTGCTGCGCTTTCGCAACCCGCTGGGCGGCTCCGTCATCTGGGATGACAAGGTCAAGGGCCGCATCGAGATCCGCAACGACGAGCTCGACGATCTGGTGATCGCGCGGCCCGATGGCACGCCGACTTACAACTTCTGCGTGGTGGTCGATGACATCGACATGGCGATCACGCACGTGATCCGTGGGGACGACCACGTCAACAACACCCCCCGTCAGATCAACATCTTCGAGGCCCTCGGAAAGCAGCCCCCGGTGTATGCCCACCTGCCCACCGTGCTCAACGAGCAGGGCGAGAAGATGAGCAAGCGCAATGGCGCCAAGCCCGTGACCCAGTACCGGGACGAAGGCTATCTGCCCGAAGCCATGGTGAACTACCTGGCCCGGCTGGGCTGGAGCCACGGCGACGACGAGATCTTCAGCCGCGAGCAGTTCTTGCATTGGTTCAATCTCGACCATCTGGGGCGCAGCGCCGCCCAGTTCGACGAAGCCAAGCTGCGGTGGGTGAACGCGCAGCATCTCAAAGCCATGGCGGACGACGCCCTGGCCGCCCTCGTGGCGCCGCGGCTGGAACAGCGGGGCATTTCTGCGGCAGAGCTGGCCGATGGCCGCCTGCCGCGCATCTGCGCGCTTTTCAAGGACCGTTGCGACACGACCGTGGCATTGGCGGACTGGGCTTGTGTCTTCTACGGCGATGTGGCGCCCAACCCCGAGGAGTACGCCAAGCACGTGACCGAAGCCGTGTGGCCTGCCATCGGTGCACTGTCGCAGGCCTTGACCACCTGTGCGTGGGACAAGGCTGCAATCTCTGCCGCCTTCAAGGAAGTGCTCGCCGCCCATTCGCTCAAGATGCCGCAACTGGCCATGCCGGTGCGCGTGCTGACCGTGGGAACGGCCCACACGCCATCGGTCGATGCGGTGCTCGAACTCGTAGGCCGCGAAAAAATCGCAGCGAGATTGCTGAAGCCTTAAAAACCTGTCTATAATTCAAGGCTCAGGAAATGATGACAGTCACAGTGTGAATGTGGTCATTCAGTGGGGGTATAGCTCAGCTGGGAGAGCGCTTGCATGGCATGCAAGAGGTCATCGGTTCGATCCCGTTTACCTCCACCACTGAGAGTTAGAGAACGGTTAGTTCCCAGGTTTTGACCCTATCGTCTAGAGGCCTAGGACATCACCCTTTCACGGTGAGTACCGGGGTTCGAATCCCCGTAGGGTCGCCAAGTTTGTAGCACTTGGCTTGTGTCTTTTCACAAGCAAACGCTGCCTGCCAGGAGTGGTAGTTCAGTTGGTTAGAATACCGGCCTGTCACGCCGGGGGTCGCGGGTTCGAGTCCCGTCCACTCCGCCATATGGAAGCCCTCGCAAGCAATGCTTGCGAGGGCTTTTTCTTTGGTTTTTGGTGGCGACGGCGGCTTGGCTGCGTGGGATTGTGTCCATCCGTTGCGGACCGACCTGCAGTGGCTCTTTCAAAAGAATGGTGAATGCCGCACTGCCGCACTGCCGCACTGCCAGCGCATGGTCCGTCAGCCCATGGGCTAATGGGAAGCTGAGGGGAAAAGGACTTTGACATGTTGTCGATCCGGGTGCCCATTGCACCGTCGCAGGATGGACCCCATTGCTGTGCGCAAAAAAAAACCCTTTGTTTTTTGGATCCAACGGAAGGCGCATCGCAGCGGGCCTGTTCCAAACGGGCACAATCGCGCCTTTCGCCCCCTCGCCGTCAACGGATCGCCTCTGCCGCCACAGCCCGCCGCGCGGCAGCCTAGGGCGATGCAGGCACCGCGCGCCACCCCTTCCATGCCCATCGACCGCTCCCTGCCTCCACCCCATGCTGGCTCCGCCTCCGCCCGGCTGCAGTCCATCGACGCGCTGCGCGGGCTCGTCATCCTGTTCATGCTGCTGGACCACGTGCGCGAAACCTTTTTCCTGCACCACCAAGTCAGCGACCCCATGGTCGTCGCGGCCACCTCGCCCGACCTGTTCGCAAGCCGGCTGCTGGCCCACGTGTGTGCGCCGGTGTTCGTGTTCCTCACGGGGCTGTCCGCCTGCCTGTATGGTTCGCGGCAGGGCGGAGGCCGGGGGGCGGCCTCGGTGTTCCTGCTCCAGCGTGGGTGCTTCCTGGTCGCGCTGGAACTCACGCTGGTGAACTTTGCCTGGACCTTCCAGTGGCCGCCGCAGGTGGTGTACTTGCAGGTGATCTGGGTGATCGGCCTGAGCATGCTGGCCCTGGCTGCGCTGCTGTGGCTGCCGCGCACCGTGTTGATCGCCCTGGGCGTGGCGATCGTGGCCGGGCACAACCTGCTCGACGGGCTGCATTTTCCGTTCGGCCATGCGCTGCACATTCCCTGGGCGGTGCTGCACGACCGCGGCTGGATCGAAGTGGGCGAATCGCTGCGCCTGCGCACTTCCTATCCGCTGCTGCCCTGGATCGGTGTGATCGCGCTGGGCTATGCGGCCGGACCCTGGTTCCTGGCGTCCACGGATGCGGGCGCGCGGCAGCGCCGCCTGCTGGCCTGGGGCACGGGGCTGCTGGCCGGGTTTGCCGTGTTGCGCTGGTGGAACGTGTACGGCGACAAGCCCTGGGTGGCGGGCGACACGGCCCTGGCCACCGCGATGTCGTTTTTCAACGTGACCAAATACCCGCCTTCGCTGCTGTTCATCGCGCTCACGCTGGGCATCGGCCTGCTGGTGCTGCGGGCGTTCGAGCGGGCGCGGCCCGGGGCCGGGCTGCGGGTGTTGGCGGGGTTCGGTGCCGCGCCCATGTTCTTTTACCTGCTGCACCTGTACGTGCTCAAGCTGCTTTACCTCGCGGCGGTGGCCGTGTGGGGCAAGACCCAGGGCACGTATTTCGGGTTCGACGCCATGTGGGCCGTCTGGCTGTGCACGGCCGTCCTGGCCGTGGCGCTGTACCCCGCGGTGAAAGCCTTTGGGGCCTTCAAGGCGCGGCGGCGCGACATCGCCTGGCTCAAGTACCTTTGAGCGTGGGCGGTGCCGTCGCGGGTGCCCGCGTCGGTGCGCAGCGGGGTCAGTGGGGCCGGCCGGAGGTGTCGGCCCGGTTCACCTCGACGGAGACGTGCACCAGTTCCTCGTGCACGCTCAGCAGGCGCTTGAAGAAGTCGGGCGCCACGGACGGATGGGCCGTGGACAGCGACAGGATGCAGGCATACAGGCCCGTCCCGACGCGCCACACGTGAAGGTCGCACACGCTGGCGGGAATGGGGCTGGCGGCGATCGCATCGCGGATTTCCTGCACCACGGGCGCGTCCATTTCCGCGTCCAGTAGCACCCGCCCGGTATCGCGCAGCAGCCCCCAGGCCCAGCCCGCGACCAGGGCCGCGCCCAGCAGGCCCACGGCCGGGTCGAGCCAGTCGGCGCCCCACAGCAGCCCCCCCGCACAGCGCGGCGATGGCCAGCACCGATGTGGCAGCGTCGGCCACCACGTGCAGGTAGGCCGACCGCAGGTTCAGATCGGCTGGCGTCATCCCATGGCTGTGGCCGTGACCTTCATGCGCAGGGTGTTCGTGGTGTGCGTGGTGCGCGTGCCCGCCGCGCAGCAGCCAGGCGCACGCCAGGTTGACCACCAGTCCCAGCGCGGCCGTGAAGACGGCTTGCTCATACTGGATGGGCGCCGGGGCGAGGAGCCGCTGCACCGACTGGTACACCATGAGCCCGGCCATGAGCAGCAGCAGGATGGCGCTGGTGTAACCGCCCAGCACTTCGATCTTCCAGATGCCGAAGGCGAAGCGGCCATCGCTCGCGTGGCGCCGGGCCGCGGCATACGCCACGGCGGACAGCCCCAGCGCCAGGGCATGCGAGCCCATGTGCCAGCCGTCCGCCAGCAATGCCATTGAGCCGAAGGCCCAGCCGCCGACGATCTCCGCCACCATCATGGCGACCGTCAGTGCCACCGCCCAGCGGGTGTTGCGCTCGGCCAGGGGATTGCCGTGGCTGAAGACATGGGGGTGCTGCCAGCCGGCTGCGAGGGGGGCGTTGGCGGAAGGGCTTTGGGTCGTGGCCGTCATGGTAAGAGATACTGTACCCCAGTATATTTTCAGCCCTTCGTACAATCCGGCCATGGCCCATACCATCCACGGAAAAAAGAAGCTGCTGGCCCGCGTGCGGCGCATCCAGGGCCAGGCGGCGGCCCTCGAGCGGGCGCTGGAACAGGAGGCCGACTGCATGGCGGTGCTGCAGCAGATCGCGGCCGTTCGCGGCGCGGTGAACGGCCTGATGGCGCAGGTGCTGGAAGGCCACATCGTTCAGCACCTGGGCGACCCTGCTACCCCCGCACAGCAGCGCGCGCAGGACGTGGCGGCGGTGGCCTCGGCGCTGCGCTCCTACCTCAAATAGGCCGGGTGCTCCGGGGCAAGACCGCGCCCGGCCGCCGGCCAATCGGGCGCCCGAGCGGCGGATGCCGCCGTTGGCGACAATCGGGCCCATGTTTCCTTCGCCCTTCCTCCGCGCCGCCCTCGTTCTGGGCCTTCTTTCGGCCATCGGCCCCTTTGCCATCGACATGTACCTGCCGGCGCTTCCCGACATCGGGCGCAGCCTGGGCGCGCAGGTCGGCGCCGTGCAGTGGAGCCTGACGGCGTTCTTCCTGGCGCTGGGGGCGGGGCAGCTGTTCTACGGCCCCGTATCCGACATGGTGGGGCGCAAGCCGCCGCTGTATTTCGGGCTGTTGCTGTTCACCGCGGCGAGCGTGGGTTGCGCCCTCGCGACCGAGATCGAGACGCTGGTGGCGTTGCGCTTCCTGCAGGGCCTGGGCGCCGCAGCCGGAATGGCCATTCCGCGCGCCGTGGTGCGCGATCTGCATACCGGCACCGATGCCGCGCGCCTGATGGCGCTGCTGATGCTGGTGTTCAGCGTGTCGCCTATCCTCGCGCCGCTCGCGGGCAGCGGCGTCATCGCGCTCACCGGCTGGCGCGGCGTGTTCTGGGTGGTGGCGGTGGCCGCCATCGCGGGGCTGGCGCTGGTCTATGGCGCGCTGCGCGAGACGCGTCCCGCTGCCGACCGGGTGGAAAGCAGCCTGGGCAGCGCCCTGCGGGCTTACGGGCTCCTGCTGCGCGATCGCCATTACCTGGGCCTGGTCTTCATCGGCGGCTGCGCCATGTCGGGGTTCTTTGTCTACCTGGCGGGCTCGCCGTTTGTGCTCATCAACCACTACGGGCTCACACCCACGCAGTACAGCCTGGCGTTCTCGCTGAACGCGGCGGCCTTCATCGGCTCGTCCCAGTTCACCGGCCTGCTGGGCCAGCGGTTTGGCCTGGTGCCGCTCGTCAAGGTGGCGGCCAGCGCGGCGGGCGTGGTCATGGTGCTGCTGCTGGCCTACTACCTGCTGGGCGGTGACCAGCTGGCGGTGCTGATCGCGCTGTATTTCGTGTCCAGCGCCTTCATGGGGCTGGTGATTCCCACCACGTCGGTGCTGGCGCTGGAGCAGCACGGCGCCATCGCCGGCACCGCCTCGGCCCTGCTGGGCACGCTGCAGATGCTGACAGGTGCGGCCGCCATGGGCATCGTCGGCCTGTTCGCCAATGGACAGCCCTTGCCCATGGTGATCGGCATGGCCGCAGGCGCGCTGGTGGGCGTGGCGCTGACCTGGATCACGCTGGCGGGCCCGCATGCCGCCGGACCGGTGGAGGCGCGGGTTTGAGCCCCGGTCCGGGCGCCGCCGCCGTG
>NZ_BAAJYT010000011.1:0-51751 GCF_057541515.1 Acidovorax sp. KNOB132 | reverse complement strand
CACATCTTTCATCGCTGAGGCGAGCGGCCCAACTCTCGGTCTCTGCGCTTTCTATTGCAAGGCCGGCAAGCCCAGAAAAACAACTTCGAGCGGGATTGAATTTAAAGGAGCCCCCTCTGAAGCCAAGCCGGGACGATACCGACGCCAGTACGCCACAGCGCCGTCCCGAAACGCGCGCGCAACTGCGGCGCCGAACTCCGGTTCCAGTGAACGCCACGCCGATTTAGAGTGAGTAGTCACACTGTTCTCGGCTTTTCGCATCTCGTTGAGCAAGTGGTACTGGTCTCGAGACACTGCTTTCGGTCCGAGGCCCGGGTCGCGAATCTTGTCTACGTTTGCCATAAGATGGTTGCGCCACGTCTCACGGCTCTTGCTCTCTCGATCGGCCCGCGCCTTACTCCGCCTCTTCCAGTCGGCGTCCATACGGCGGAGCTCAGCGATTTGCGCGGACGGTGCTGGCGGGTGCAGCAGCGTGTGAAGCCGCTCAATAAGCGCTGACTCTCCCTTGCAAGCAGCCTTGAGGCGATTACGGATAGCGGCGGGCCGGCCAAGCTCCACATATAGCCTGAACGCCAGGGACAACGCGACCAGCTTGTCATCTTGCACTCTTCGAGAAGATACGAATTTCAGCGCGTCTTCGAAGTCAGCAGCGGTGAATCCGACAAACGACGGCCAGATTTGCCCTCGCCACCAGTCCGCGACACGCTCACCCTTCTTTTCAACCTTCCGTCGAGTGGCTTCGATCGTGTGCCAGAACAATGCGAAATTGAGATCGGGCCAGCCCTGAACAAGCGCGCCTAAATCCAGCTTATCGTCACTGTCGAGGACATCGTAATGCCTAGCATTCGGAAGCGCTTGCAGGAGTGCCAGAGCATCTGCACTGAAGACAGATTCATGTCGTTCCTTCGCTAAGCGATGCAACGCCTGTGCAGCCGGCTTGAGCAGCCAGACATTTCGGGTTGAGATATCACACTCACCTCTTTCAATGACGGGCTGTACCTTGAGGAACCGGTTGAACTGCTGGATCAGAAGCCCAAGCTCTGGAAGCGGGAGCTGCTGGACAAAATCGCAAATTTCGTGCTGCAGGTAGTCCGCCGAATACATCCGATACGCCGCTACGCGCTCGAGGCAATCGCAGAGCCAGAGCAAGGTGTCGCTAGACCGGGGTGCAGTCTCGAGAAGTTCCGCAAGCACTTCGCGGTTGAGTAAAGGGGCCTCCTGCGCAAAGGCTGCCCTGACCGATGCCTGCTCGCACTCCGTCCCCGCCGCGCGAACCGCACGAATAGCCACCTTGCGCGGGTATGTGTCTGTAGTTGGCGAGATCGCGATGTGCAACGACTCCTGAAGCAGTGGGGTGAGCCGCCCCTGCCAAATCATGCGCAGCAGAAAGACTTGCGACTCCTCATCCTTATGCTTAGCCAGAAGCCGCTTTATGTCTGGCACAAGATCGTCGGCGGCGAAGCGCTGAATGGCTGAGTAGTCAGCTGGTGGGCGCTGCGAACCCGCAGAAAGCTGGGCGCAAGTTGCGTCAAGAACACGCCGGCGCGTCGTCAGAAGTAGTCGACTGGGGTCACCATCACTCAGAAGCAATTCGGGCGCAACAAGAAGCGCCCGCTCTTGAAACTGCTGGTCCAGGACAGCCAGCCACGGGAGAATCGGACGTAGAACAGGAGGAACCACATTGAGACCGTACTGCTCTCGGAAGAACAAGCCTTCAACGGCCTTGCGGGATGTGTTCCGTTTGAGCAATTCGGCAAACCACTCCGCAGTGAGGTACTCGCGGGCAGACCGATGATGGAAACGAACAGTGCCGTAGATCTCCTCGTCAAAGATCGGACGCTGCAAGAGGGTCGCATGCTCTTTCGCCGACCAATCGCTAAGGAGCGAATTCAGTTGAAGACCTCGAGCGCTCTTGGATCGGTCTGGGACCGCGATGGTCTGTTGATGTGTCAGCGTGCAAGCCGCGGCAACCAGTCGTGCACCTGCGCGTGCCCTATCGAGCGTGAGGGGATTCTGCTCGTCGCGGGTATGATCCTGCTCCTGCAGCCGTCGGTCGATGCTAGCCCTCAGTAGTTCGAGGCGTGAGCCGATCCGTCCATTGATCTGCCAGAACTCCAGCAGCTCTTTCAAGTCAAGTGGCCGGGTCGTAAAGGACCAGCCGTCAGCACGCTCAATTGCATCCAAAAGCTCGTCGACGTTGCGGACCCCGGCCTTTGTTGCGAACACCCGAGCCTGGGCGGCCGACAGATCTTCCAGCGAGACAATTGTGAATGGAGCGGGGATCGGATCGGGCGAACGCACAGGCGTAGCTCGAACAATTCTCGACTCATCGACGGATTCTTCCGTCACGGCCGACTCGATAGGGGCCGAATACGGCAGATGGCGCAAACACAGGGCGAGATCCGTGGAAGGTCTCCATGCAGCACTGCGCCCCGTAAGGATCAAACTTACCCGTTGCAGCGCCGGTCTCAGCCGGCGGCCAAGGGTCCGAACCGCCGCCTCAAAGTCCAGCGGGTCGCGCAGACGCGACTCGTCGATGGAGTCGAGCAGCAGCCAACATTGCTGATTCGACTTAAGCCAGGTCTCAAACTCGTCGTGGGTGCCTTCCTCAAAAGCAGCCTCGAATGAAGTGAAGATGTGCTCGAGGCGGAGGAAGAAAGCGATCTTCCCGTCTTCTCTAAGGGACCGAGCAGCGTGCCTGATCTCCTCGGTCTTTCCAGCACCCGCCTCCGACAGAATCACGACTCGTCGGAGCTCCAAAACATCCGCCCAATTGAGGCTGGTTAATGATGGAACCAGCTCCGAGCCATCGGACGCAGTTGCGGTTGGGTCAGCAATCAGTGGCCGAAATGACCTGTGGAGCTCAATGAACATGCGTGCAAGGATACTGGTGCGGCGAATGATCTAACTCGCCTCCAGACCCGTTGGCATCATTCGTAACATTGTTTCAATCAACTGCTGCGCGTCAGCTGTCGTCGTTCGCCATCAGAAGCTAAGCGCCCTCTTAATCACACGAAGCGATCATCGACTTATACGGTCGGCCGCTGACTGATGTAAACAATCGTGGGATTTATCCCCTTATCAACCATTTCCACAGTTCGTGAGGGATTAGAACGCCCGAGCGAGTGATTGCAACCGATGCTTCAGCGATGTCCTGAACGTTGTTAAAGTATGCGGAAACAGCGCGCCCGCATTGAAAGGGCATAGTGCCAGGGGGAAGACGTGAGTTCTGGGACGGCAATCACAACAGATGATCACTCCGCTATTGATGCGGCGCTTGGGTTTTACTATCAATCGCTATATGGTTTACTGGCCGTCGTCAAAGCCGTTGAAGACGACGCCACGGTATGTTTGGAGCGTCTAGACGATGTGGAGATTTCCTTAAACGGACGATCGCTGCTCTTTCAGCTGAAGCACTCCCTGAGCAAGAAACCTACCGGAGTGAGCCTTGCCTCCGTGGCCCTCTGGAAGACACTCAGAGCATGGATCGATGTGCTGCCAAAGCTAAGCCTTGACGACACGCGCTTCCAACTTGTCACCGTGGCTCCGTTACCGCCGGGTAGCGTCCTAGCGCCTCTGCTTGATGAAAAGAGTTCACGCACCGATCTCCTGAAAAGCCTGGAAGCGGAGGCCAAGCGCGTAGTGAATGAGCACGCTACAGCCAAGGCAAATGGTAGGACCCCCTTGCCGCACGTCGAGCGGCTATCAGGCTGTTCTGCCTTTCTCGCTCTCCCGGAGGCGACCCGCAGCAAGCTCATATCCAGAGCGACAATCCAGCCTGCTGCGCCCGACATCAATAAGATTCAACTTGACATCACGAACGCGCTTACGAACTTCCCTCCGGACCAGCGTGAAGCGATTTCACAGCGCCTCGTGGAGTGGTGGGATCTGCAGATCGTTTACTCGTTCTGCGGCAGGAGGGAACGATTCATCACCAGACTCGAGGTCCTGCAGCGATTGCTCGAGATGGCTGGTGAACTTGCACGCGACGAACTGCTCGCTGACTTTCAGTTCGAGTTCCCACCCGACGACCACAATCCGCCGTCGATGATCGCCACGCAGCTACAACTCGTGGACTGCACCAAGTCCGAGATTCAGTCAGCGCAACATGAAGAATGGAAGGCCAGGTCTCAGCGCCACAAATGGATGACTGAGCGAATGGACATGGCAGTGCGTATTGATCGATACGACAAATATCTGGTGCAAGAGTGGAAATACCGACACGCGCCGATGGCCGAGCAACATCAGTCTGCCGCGGAAGACAAGAAGCGGGCCGCAGGGTTGGGGATCTTTCAGTGGTCATTCAGCCAAGCCCACAAAGAAGTTGATCCGTTCGCGAAAAATTGGAACTCTTCCTATTACGTGCGTGGCAGCTATCAGGTTTTGGCGGTTGACCAAAGTGTTGGCTGGCACCCTGACTACGTGACCCTATTGAAGGGCAGTGCATGATCGCTGCGCGCGACGTCTTCGCCGAGACCAATCCAGCATTCTGCGGTGCGGTGCTAGCGCATTTTTGTTTAGCCTACCAATCGGCAAGGCCTGATGTCCGCCCGGCAATCGCATTGGTCTACCTAGTCGTACCCCTGGCAATCTCGGAAGACTTGGCACCAACTTTTGATGGCTGTAACCGCGAGACCGGGTTCACCCTGTGGATGAGCCGAAACCCTACGGTGTCAGTCGACTTGGCAAAGAAAGTCAACTCGACGCTAGAAATCACGACGGCCGCCATTCGCTTTGGCTGCATCGCCGGCATCTTCAAACTCACAGCGGATGGTGGCGTTGAGAGTACTCGGAAGACCTTACCACCAGCAGTGACGACCGGCGTGACCGGTGCTGCATTGAAGCGGGCCCGCCTGCTGGGGATTTGGATGGCTGGCATGGGCTCGCCCAGGTCCGTCTTGGAAGCATTAGGAGTTTCCGTATGAAGCGATGGAACATCGCAAGCGTCTTCTTCATCGGTGAGGAAGGCGCTTTCCGAATCATCGAACTGGACGCTGACCGTGTGAACATCATCACTGGCGCATCTGGAACGGGCAAGTCGGCGGTCATCAAGGCATTGGACTATTGCCTGGGATCGTCAAAGTGCCAGCTTCCTGTCTACGTGCGTCGCCGCTGCGTTGCTGTCGGAGTCAAGTGGATAAGAGGTGCCGATGAGATGATCTCGTGCCGTCAAGTCCCGCTTGTCGGCAAGGCTCCACACTCCTACATGTATGTGACTACGGGAAGGAACCTAAAGGTTCCTCGCTCCGTGGAAGAGTTTGAAGGCAGAGGACTTGTAGCAGTCAGCAAGGCCAGGCTGGGAGAGGCGTTTGGCATCGAGACGATGCCTGCAGGAGACTCCGAGCCACCCGAAAGAGACTCACTTGACCGACCGTCAGTTCGCCAGTTCACGCCATACATGTTCGTCACCAAGGAGGTAATCGACAGCGAGACGGTACTGCTTCACGGGCTTGACGACAACCGCAAAGCACCTCTCATCATCTCTACCATGCCCTACTTCCTGGGCGTGGTGACTGGGTCAACTGCGGCGGCCGAGCGTCGCCTTCGACAGGCACGCAGAGCTCTGGAGATCGATGCTGCTCGTGAAGAGGCCCGCGTTGCAAAGGATAGCTTGCTAAAGCAGAGATCTCGGGTACTACTTGGTGAAGCGCAGCAACTTGGACTTGTTGAGCGCCTGCCTGAAGAAGCTGACGAAGCCCTTCTTATCAACATGTTGCACAGGGCAGCTTCGCCAACAGCTCGACCGCTGCAATACCCGGGGGCTGACCAGCTTGACTTCTTACAGGAGCGCCGCCAAGCCACACTGAAAGAGTTGAACCAGGCTAAGCGCAAGCTTCGAGCGCTAACCATCACTGAACAGGAGTCGTTGGACTACGAAACTGCAGTAGGGACGCAGCACCAGAAGCTCCGGATTGCCGAGCACCTCCATCTGATGGACGTACCCAGGAAATGTCCGGTCTGCGATTCTGAAACGGATGCTGGCGCCGAGATCGCCGTCGCCATGAGGCAATCACTCGAGACTATTCGTGCTGAGACAAGCGCAGTTGGGCGTCTTAGGCCGCAGATCGGTGAAGCGTCGGAGCAGTTGAAGAAGCGAATTGAAGAGCTTAGCGGGCTGTTAAGGGAACTCGATGCTGGAGTCGCGTCCGCGCTGAATCAGATTGCTGAGGCCAAGCAATTTTCCGACCTTGCTCAGCTCCAATCCTTCTTCCGCGGCAAAGCGACATATTTCCTCGAAACCGTTGACGACCAGCTCCTGAAACCAGCCAAGGACCTAACTAAGCAGCGAGATGAAATTGCCGAACTAGAAGCGAAGGTTGACGCTGACAACCGACGCATCCGCATGCGTCGGGCCGAAGCGGCCGTCTCACGGTACGCCTCCGAAGTTTTCTCAAAGTTGCCAAAGGTTGAGCCTTGTGTTGATGCAGAGCTCATCTTCTCGGCTCGCGAGCCTTCCGTTTCTGTCATTGAGGCAGGACCTGAACGTGCGGTGCTCTCGATGGCGGATCTAGGTTCGGATCAAAATTGGCTGGCAGTTCACGTCGCACTGGCGTTTGGACTGCAAAGGCACTTCGAGACCGAGCGAAGGCCCGTACCAGGTGTCATCGTCCTCGACCAGCTCAGCAGGCCCTACTTCCCCAATCAGGATCGCGGTGCCGATAAAGTTGAGGACGAAGGGGATGAGGATGTCGCCGAGGTCGACGCTGACCTGGATGAATCCCGACCGGATGAGATCTCGATTTCTGATGACGAGGACTATGTGGCCATGCGACAGCACATCGACTTCCTCTTCAAAGAGGTTGAGGCACGCAGCGGCTTGCAAGTACTTCTGCTGGAGCATGCCTACTTTCCGTCGGATCCTCGCTATGTGTCAGCGACGAAGGAGCGCTGGACCAAAGCGTCGGGCGAGGGCCTTATCCCTCGTGATTGGAAGCGCCGGTCTGCAAAGTAGCTATCGAGCGCGCTACCTTCGCACCTTGCAGGCTGACATCCGTGCTCTCGCGAAGGCGCAGGCGTCACGTTTTCTATGTAGCCAACATTAGGCGCGAGAACTTGACCCGTGGATATCAGTCTGAAGCAGTCGCTTCAGAGTTTGGCTTAACTGACTGCTCTCCTTGCTGAGAGCAGCCGCGAGCGATAGCGGGACACTTGATCGCGGCGAGGCCGAAGTCCGTCCCATGCCCCAACAGCGCCTAGGCCCATTCCCGTGACATGAATGGCATCCAGCAGACGGTCGAACCGAGGTGTCGGCTCAATCCACCTAAGCGCCCGAATCCCTGACGACCTGCTCCCACTTCGCCCGCTCGTCCTTGAGCAAGCTCGCAAACGCGGGCACGGTGTCGCCCATGGATTCGGGGATCGCCCCTGGTCGATCCGCGACTTCCGCAACTGCGGCTGCTTGAGCGCGCCGTTGATCTCTTGGTTGAGCCTGGAGACCACGGCGTCGGGCGTGCCCGCTGGTGCCACCACTCCGAAGATCACGGCCGCCTCAACGCCCTGGAAGCCCGATTCGGTCATGGTGGGAATGTTCGGGAGCGATGTTGCCCGCAGTGGGGAAGCGACCGCTAGGTCCACAACGCTGCGGCAGGGTCCCTTGGCGAAAACCGCCAGCACCAGCGGAACCGTTTGGTAGCGCGTTTGAGCAATCGAACAGTTGCCAACGCCGGTCGGCGACCAGCTCATCAGTTCGCGGATATTGGCTTCAGCGGTTCTTCCGTTGAGTGGCTGATGTAGCACTCATCGCACAGCCGGTATGTTCCTGGTCCCGCCGGAGGCGGAGAGGCCGCGATGTAGTCCCGGGTGGGCTCTTTCGAACACATAGTGCATATGGCCGTGTTCTCTCCCGCTGCTTGCACTGCCTGAGCCACCTTGAGTGACAGCCGAGGGTCCCACTCGGCGAGAGACAGATACCACTCGAGGGTGTGTGGCACTACTGGCGGCTTGTACTCAGCAGTCAGCAGGCCTTTGCGCTCAAGAAAAGTGATAGCAACTCTCAGCCGCTGCGCATGCTTCTTCGCCAAGACTGTATAGAGCTCAACCTTCAAGCGGAAATACTCCAGTGGGTACCGCATGTGATAAAGCATGTACGCTGAACGCATCGGGGCGTAATGATTAGGGTTTCGAACTTCCTCCTCGACCACATCTGCACAGTAGTCTTGCGCCGCCGACTCCGGCACGTGGTGCGCTATCAGTTGGTCCACGTCATAGTGCCACGGTGTTCTGGCTACTTGAGTACGCCATAGTTCCAGGTATCCAGACGCGTGAATTGCTTCGACCATCCGAGCGTCGTCTTGGGGATGCTCAATCAGGTGCGCATTAATGTCGTTCAAGGACTCAATGCAAGGTGCAATCTTGCGAGCGCTATCGAGCAGTGCATTGGTGGCATCACGCATCTCCTGCACAGGGTCCGCTTCCCTGCGAGCCGCCTCCTGCTCAGGAGAAAGCTCGAACGTTGCATCAACCACGGGTGCCAACAACTCGCACCTCAAGAGGTCTCCCGGTGTACAGAATGCGGGATTCTGAGACAGGTACACCCCGGCAGCCTCATAGGCTTGAGCCACCAATCGGGAGCAGAACTGCCGGCGGCCTGGGGCGATCTTAAGGCCCAGACTCTTCACGGCATTGCCTATGCTGTAACGCGCGCCAACGTGCCCTCGTGCGTATACGACTACTTCATTCAACTGGTCTGCCGACAGTGGCTTCTTGGGCCGCAGGACATAAGCACTGCAGCCCGCCTCAATCACGATCCGAGCCAGATTGCGCGCCTGAACACCCTCTGGCGTCGAATCGATAACGCTTGCATGGCCAACGCAGAGCATGGCGTGTGAAATGTCAGCGCGGACACCAACCTGGATCAACCGGCTCTTCAGCTTGCGGGTCGTTGTGAGCACGATGTCGCCAAGCTGAACACGGTCAACATCGAAACCTCTTGCCTTCATTTTGGACGTTGGCATAGCAGCTCACAGTTCGATTCGTGCTTCCATGAGGCGCCGGTACTGCAGCATGGGCTCACCAGCGACGGTCTGACTGGGGCGACTCACAGCCAACCTTTGCCCAGATCTCCGTTTCAGACGGCGACCACGACAGCAGCCAATTATGCGGATGTGGCGATTTCAGAGTTGATAGCACCTGCCCCACTAAGTAGGCCTCGAACGCGTGGAGGGAATCGAAAGACGCGGGGATACCGATAGACGGGGCACAGATATCGTCGCACGGATCGTCAAACCCCCTCCACTCTTCAGCGCTCCGAATGCTCAGCGACGCTCTTACAGCACGGCCCGCGAGCAGATATCAATAGACTTGCTTTTGGGCAACCTAGACTCGTGAACCCTACTTTGGGCACTCGACTCTTCGCCGAATCCGCGTAATTAATTGATTTCATTTAACTTTTTTCATCCGCCATGCCGACATCAAAGGTGGCTGATTGTATTTCTACTGTGATACCACCCAAGGACACACATATACCCATCTCGAAGGCGGCGCTATCTTACCGAATGACGCGACAACACCTGACATAGCATGGGCTACCGCTCCGGAAGGCTCGGATTGCAAGGGTGCAAAAGAACAATGGCGAAGTTCCGGCAGATGACCATCGGCGAGCGCCTTCGGTGGCTACTGGTGGTCCGACGGCTTACTCAGCAAGAGTTGGCATCAATGATCG
The DNA here is from genome assembly GCF_057541515.1 of Acidovorax sp. KNOB132. NCBI lineage: Bacteria > Pseudomonadati > Pseudomonadota > Betaproteobacteria > Burkholderiales > Comamonadaceae > Acidovorax > Acidovorax sp. KNOB132. The sequence continues at coordinate 42,090 of NZ_BAAJYT010000011.1, read as the reverse complement.
GGATCACGCAAGGCGCAGTTTCAAACATCGTAGGAAGCGCCTCGCGCCAGCCGACCGCACGAACGCTCCTCAAGATGGCTGATGCACTGGAATGCTCTGCGGAGTTCATTCTGTTGGGCGAAGGTAGCCCCTTCGAGCAGGTCGCGCCACGCAATGCGCGAGAGACCAAACTGTTGAGTCTCTACCGGAGACTCAAATCTACTGAACAGTCCACTCTCACGGCGTTCGCGCGGATTCTTGCTGGCAGCTCGAAATAGCTGCCGCGCATCGAATTGGAAAAGCGTGCCTAGTTGCGACTACCGATGCCAGCGACACGGCCATAGACGCAGCCAACGAATCGCCCGATCAAGCTGACCTGGCCAGGCGCTGGAGTTCCTCAGCGACAACGGCGGGGCCTACATCGCAGCCGACACGCGGGCGTTGGCAAGAGCATTGGGTCTCAAGCCAATCAACACGCCCGTGTGCAGCCCCCGCCAAAGCAACGGCATAGCCGAAAGCTTCGTCAAAACCTTCAAACGAGACTACGTGGCCCGCATGGACCTGCGTGACGCACGGACGGTGCTGGCGCAGCCGCCGGCCGCCTTCGAGCACTTCAACGAGGTGCATCCGCACTCGTCGCTGAAAATGTGCTCGCCTCGGGAGTTCCGGCGGCACCAGGCTGCAGGAGCTGAGCAGGCGCTTTATTGCGAATAGGACGGGGTCGGGAAGACAGGGGCAAGATCACACGCGATTTCCAAGGCCGTGACCGGCGTCACCGTCGCCTCTATCCCTGCCGGACGGATCTACGGCATATGGAGATCGACAGCAGCGCATCAACGATCAGGTGCAGGCATAGGAGGTGGCCGACTTCACGCGGGAATGCTACGGGCCCGCGCGGGCGAAACTGTTTATGGCCCGCCCCGCACTCTCCGACTCCCAGATGGACGACGTGACGTGGATCGGATCCACCTACTTTCTTGGAACAGGTGGGCACTACGATAGCTACCACTCGTAGACACCCAGAACATCGTGGCCCTACGATGCCACGTGCGATGCGGGGCTCGCGCAGGTGGCGGATGACCTCGTTGAGCACCTGTACACTGATGACCGGGTAGCGCTGTCCGCCCTCACGGCGTCCCCGGACAGCAGGTAGGGCAGCACGTTGCTGTCTAGGAACACCTTCCTCTTACCCGAAGCCATTGGCCTCGTCCCGCTTGAATTTGAAGTCCGCCGGCAGCTTGCCGCGGAAGGCGCGAAGCCGCACCAGCATGGCCTCAGCCCCGGGCTTCTTGCGCACTGCGAACAGCCGGGGGTCGTCAACGACGATCTCGATGTCGTCGCCCTCCCGCAGTTCGAGCGCCTCCACCAGGCTCGTCGGCAGGCGGACGGCCAGGCTGTTACCCCACTTCGCGACTTGCATGGCGACACCTAAATGATATACACGGTAGGATATATATCCTGCGCCCTCAGCAGCGCTTCGCAAGCCCCACCGTCTGCGCCGTTCGGAAAGGGCGCGTGCGCGGCTAGCGGGAAAGGGAATGGAAGGGGCATCAAGGGGAAAGGCTCTACCCGCAAAGGCAAAAAGGCAGCCACGCTACGCCCCTTCATCGGTCCGTCTACGTCGTTTTCGGCTTTCCAGCGGTACGCTGGTAGCTGCCAGTCGCATCTCATAAAAGTAGAGACCCATTGCTGTGGTTCGCAACTCGATTTCCATAGTGCGCCGCGCAATGGCTCCGGTCCTTCGATCGCCGCGGCGAAACTCACGCGTCGGTCAGATCCCGAACACTCGTTCACTCAATCCAAGCCGGGCGAACGCCTTCTACGCGAGGCCTAGTATCATTTCTACACATCACGACAAAGGTCAGGGAGGCTATCGATGGAACAAGAATTTCTGATGAGGTTCCTCGAAATTGGGGCGATTAATCTCAATAGCGATGACACCAAGCTGGAGAAGTTGCGCACTACCGCCAAGGATTTGTCTGCGGTGCTCAGAAAGGCACCGTCCAAGACGATCAACTTCACGATGGTAGCCGCTGATCCATCGGTTCCGCCAACGGACCCTGTCGTGGAAGAGGCAATGGTCGCGCTTCGCAAGCGCTGGGAGACTGTAGCCAACGCGTTCACAGGACGTCCGGTGAACATCTTGCGAGCCGTTCTCCTGGATGCAATTGTCCAGGCAGCCCGCGAGGATGACGCTATCGCGGTTGCTTTCGTCAATACGGCGCGCAATGCGCTAGGTCATGCAGAGACAGCCGACGAAGCTCCGATTTGGCTCGACGCCATACATGAAATAGAGATCAAGGTCGACACGCGAGCAGAAGCCGAGTGGGCAACGCCGGAAATGATCACAGTCGAGCCGCTTAAATACACAGCTCCGCAATCGAATGTGGTCGAGTTCGAGGCTCCCACAATCGATCGATCTGACTTACATGCAAAGATCCTCTCTGCAGCGGGGCCTGCGGGATCGGTTACTCCAACTAACCAGCACTGGCCGCACAATCAGCCGCAACAGTGGTCTCAGGAGTTTGCAAAGCTGATGGCCAGTGCGATCGCAGACGCGGTAGAAGCAGTAGCTGCGGAGCTTGCCCCTTCGCCGGTCGACCTATCCGGGCCCCTATCTTCGCTGGCCAAGTCGGTCACCGCACACATTGAGGCTGCACTGGCCAGTTTTAGCGGCGCTACAGCTGGCTTGCAGCGCCGCACGAATCTGTTGTGGTGGAAGGAAGCGCTCTACTCACCCAACGCCAACGAAAGCTATCTAGATATGCCGGTCTTCCAGGCTTCGGCGTTGATGGCTCTTGATCTTCATGAGCAAGTGCCGACCTTTTCGCCTGCAAGCGTGTCCGCCTTCCTGAAAGAGGCAATTCGCTGTTTGCCCGCAGAGCCAGAGAGCGAAGGCAACGGACGACGCGACATAGAGATGCTGGTTCGCGACGCAAAGACGGCTGAGTTCATGGAGCCGTTCCGTGCCCTGGCTGCGCAATACGTGACCGCGCCGGTCGGGCGTGGCCCGCTGATATCCCTAATTGGGCATGGTCAAGACTCCGCAGCCGTAGATTCCACCTCCTTGCGCGCCCTTGGCGGAGTGGATGCAGCAACCAAGATGACCCCCTCTGAATGGGGAACCTTCTTGTTTCGCGAGCTTCAGGCCGCCCGCGCTACGAGCGTCAACCCTAGCAAGCGAACCAGGAAGCGGTAGACAAGACATGGAAAAGTGCCCTCATCATGACTGCTTCGCTGATGACAACACCACCTGCGCGCTGGGTCACCTCGGTCGGCACCTGTGTCCGGAGTGGAAACGCATCTCAAATTCTACGGCTGTGACCAATTCTTCGTCCGACGAAATGCTGTTTCCATGGAGTGGCCTGGCGATGGGGGAGTCAGATCTCAACTTCGTCAGTGGGCGAGTCAAGCCAATAACCGTCGGTATCGTAGGGCCCGAGAGTGCCGGGAAAACAACCATTCTTGGCTCGTTTTATCTCCTGCTTGCGCGGGGTGCGCTTACGGCCGAAAACAATGTCTTCAGCAATTCATACACACTAACGGGCTGGGAAGCGGTTGCGTCCTCTATGAAATGGAGGCCTGGCCCACAACCACCTAAATTTCCGCCTCACACACCGAGCGGTAAAGCGCGTGCGCCAGGCCTGCTGCACCTCGCATTTCGCCGTAAAGACGAGACCTTACGCGACCTGCTGTTTGCCGATGCTCCTGGAGAATGGTTCAGAAAGTGGGCGATCAATAAAGAGGCGTCGGACGCAGAAGGTGCTCGCTGGATCGCTCGGTATGCCGACGTAACTCTCCTCATCGCTGACCGGCAAGCGCTTTCTGGTTCGAAGATGGGGACGGCTCGAAACGACTTTCAACTTTTAGCGCAACGTGCCATCGCCGAAGCTCGCGGCCGCCCTTTGGCATTAGTCTGGACAAAGGGGGACGTCGAAGTGTCTCCAGCCATGGAAGCACAGATCCGAAGAGCTGTCGCCTCCGTATCACCACCGGTCCCGGAGTTCACCGTGAGTGTGGCTCCGCGCGAGGAGGAGGATGCCGCAGATGGCTTTCGAAGGCTATTCCATTGGATTACCACAACCAAGCGCCCCGCCGTGGAATTGCCCACGACCAAGGCGTCTGGCCACGACCCCCTTTTTATTTTCGGCAGGAGATAGCCGATGGCTGAGCAACACACGATTCTGCTGATCGGAGAATCCAACGTTGGCAAAACCCACTACGGCGCCCAGTTTCTGAAGCGGCTCATGGTTAAGGCATGCGCTCTGAAAATGCATGGTGCACCAACCAACTTGGAGGCGTTTACGACGGCACTCGGCTGCCTCACAGAAGGTAAGGCGACCGACCACACACCCGCCGGCAGCTACGTGGAAAGTGTCTGGCCAATCCAGGACGAGTCGGGGCGCATGGCTGAGCTAGTCTGGCCGGACTACGGCGGTGAACAAGTCCGCAATCTGGTGATCGAGCGCCGCATTCCAGCCACCTGGCGCGAGCGCGTTCTGGAGGCCACGGATTGGGTTGTCCTCATCCGACTGCACTTACTGCGGACTGAAGAAGACCTGTTCTCGCGTCCGCTGCAATCCTTTGCTACGGCAGAAACCCAGGACGAGCCCACGACGTTCGAACCTTCAGATCAAGCTCGAACGATTGAGCTACTCCAGATGCTGCTCTATCTGGCGCAGTTCTCCTTGGACAGGCCGCTCCGCAAACCACGTTTGACCATACTGCTCAGTTGCTGGGATGAACTTAAAACGAACGAACTGCCCCCGGATCTGCTGGCGGAACAGTTGCCAATGCTGTGGTCTTTCGTGCGAAGCAACTGGACCTCCCCGAGCGTCATTGGTCTTTCTGCTCTGGAAAAAGCGCTTAGCAAGACCGTGCCCGATACTGACTACGCGACGCGAGGTCCAGAGGACTTCGGATACGTGATCCTGCCGGACGGGGAGCGAAACACCGACATCACGCTACCAATCAAGCGACTGATGACAGAAGCCGCCTAAGATGAACATTGAACAAGCGGTGTACGGTGAGATCGATGGGAGGGGACACGGCCTAAGAAGATCGAGCTCCGACTCGTCGCTAGCTGCAAGCATTGCTAGCCAGTTGGACCTTCCAGATGGAGTGCCACCAGGTGTCCAGGCATGGTCGCCCTTCGTTCGTGGCTTCCCTTGTGACAAGCATTACGTTTTGGCGCGAACGTTCCTAGACTCGGGCTCGTCACGCGGTGGCATGGTTCTGACCCACGCATTGATCGTTAACCTGGATGACATATGCCAAGCCGAAGACCTATCTGTATTTTTTGAACGATTGGCAGTTTCAACGGAGGCCATTTCCAGCCAACTATCTTCTTTTGAGATCAAACTGACCTCTGGGACGGCCTATCCCCCGATTGACCTGATCGGCGCAGCCAACGCTCTGGCAGAGCAACAGGGACCAGTGATTCGGCTGGGAGTAGCAGGATTCGAATCCCTAGTGACTGCGCTCTGGCGCAACCTCTGGCCTTCCATGAGGAAGGTCTTCGCTTTCCGGTTGAGCTTCGGCCCCAAAGATCTCGAGGCGCAGCCAGGGCCGACGATCGTGTGCACCCCCGAGCAATTGGCGGCGCGCTGGACCAGGCAGAGCATCGTCAACCCAGAAGACCGAAGTCCTCGGTCCCCGTCTGCAGCAGTGCTGTGCGGCCACCGAGACGCAAGGCCATTTCTGAACTTGGCTGGCGAGCTTGGCCTCGAGGCCACAACCATCAAAGACCTGAGCAAACTCGAAAGATTGCATAGTCTTATCACGGGTACTGGAACCTTTGACGATCTACTGAAGGCCGTGCGATTGGTAGACGGCCTGTCCAAGCGGTCCGAACTAGGCACGCAGCTAAAGGACGAGCTCATCCAGCGCCTAGCCTCGGAAATCTCAGCCGCCAGTTGCAAGCAACTGATGCCGATGAGAAACCTGGACCTACCGAGCTTTAAAAACACGAAACCACTTTGGTCAGGTGTCGAGCTTTTTGTCGGAAAATGCGACTTTGCACAGGCGGAAGACGCAGACCTCATCGCGCTAATAGAAGCGTCTGCCGACAGCACCCTTGCGCGCCCTGCATGGCGCGCGGCGGTAACCGATGGCTTATCAGCCGCAGGGCGCCATAAGGGGTCAGGTCTTTGGAACGCCATCTGGCGATGGGCAGAACTAAGTCACTCCGCCTTCTCCACCACTGTAGGGGTGCTGCCCTCTGACGCAGCTACTGAGCAGTCTCTGGTGCACGCGGCCCCAAGGAAGATCAACGCTGCCAAGGCGGTTGCAGCCCTATCGCTCATGCTTAAGAAGGGTTGGCTGACGGCCCATGGTGCAGCCCTGGCTGCAATGATGTCTCCTCGCGAAGCTGCAGAACAACAGCTCAAAGTGGACACGCAGCCAGGGCACACCGCAGGACTGCAGTCCGCGCTTCGGTACGCCACGCCTGATGATGTATTAAGGGCCACGCTTGATCTGAAGGACTCGCGCCTGGTGGAGATGAGCGGTAATCTGTCGGTGACATATCCGAAGATGCTGTCCGGCATCCGCTGCGAAGATCTCACTGAACAAAAGGTGTGGGCTTGCGCCATCGAAAAGCTCAATTCGTTATGGAAAGCGCCCAACGACCCGGTTGGAGCCCGTGATAGCGCGCTCGGTCATCTTGGAGAAGCAACTGGGGCTTTTGCCGGCCTTATCGAAGTGCTAGCCCTGACGCCACTCGCCGACTTGACCGAAGCCCCGGACCGAGCACGACTTTGGCCGCGTCTGCCGGACTTTTGCCGCGACCGGTACTTACGAGAAACTGCCGCTGGATGGTTGAATGCCGCAGTTGGTGGCAGAGCTATGAGCACGCCTGAACCAGAGCTGGAACACGCAGTGCTGGCAAGTCCTAACCTCCCGACCACGCTTCAAGAAGCGTCCATTCCGCTAAAGACGAGGCTCACCATAGTGAGCGCCCTACCCTCTTTCCGCGAAGACATGTTTGTCGGTTTTCTGAACCACTTACTGTGGAACAGGCAATCACTGTCGCACGCTGATGCCGTACAACTAGGAACCCTAGTGACGAACCGGCGCTGGGATCGCGCGGTCCAATACCTCTGCGACCGGCTCGCCGATCGCCATTACGACCTAGCACCCGCGCTGCAGCAATGCTCAAGCTTGCTGAGCTTTTACCAGATGTGGAAGCTCGGAATCTCGAAGCCAAGCATTGATGACAAGTGGCGAGCTTTTGAAGAGGCTGCGTGTGAGTTGTATCCCACCGGCCCCGACCACGAACAACTTTGGTCCCGTGCCGGAGGCAAGAACTCCGACCTTGCCGGAACGTCGCAGAACGGTACAGCGCGATGGCACTCTGCAATCAAGTTCGTTCGTTATGGAGGCCACCCGCGTGCTCGCGACTTGCTGACAATGATGTGTAACGACTTTAGCGGGAACGAGAAGCTCCGCTTTTTCGCAAGCGATACCGACATCGTCGGATGGCGCTGACGACCAACAACTATCTCTTGACCCATGAATCCCACTGGCTATCCACAAGGCTACGCTCTGCTCATCGGCGTGGCGAACTACCAGCAAATATCGAACCTGCCTTATGCGATCTTGAACGATGCTCGAGACCTGGCTGCCACCCTGACGTCACCGGACTACTGTGGCTATGAACCCGCGAATGTAGTCACGCTGCTGGACGGCCAAGCCACACGGGCGGCAGTTCTAAACAGCCTTGCTGAGTTGGCTGCTCGCGCTAGCACAGATGACACAGCCTGCATTTTCTTCTCTGGCCACGGTGCAGTCGTTGGCAACCCTGGCGCTGAAGACAGCGTCTTGGTGACAGTGGACACTGACCTGGCTGACATCGAGGGAACGTCTGTCAGCTCGAATGATTTCGCCCAAGCACTGTCTCAAATCAAAGCCAAGCGCGTCCTGGTATTTATCGATGCCTGCCACGCCGGTGGCGCTGCCATCTCAAAGACCTTGACGGACGGCAAAGGCCACGAGTTCAAGTCCGGCTACTCGCCGAACACTTTTGCCAAATTGGCTACAGGCAGCGGCCGCGCACTGATGGCGTCATGCCGCAGTGACGAGGTCTCTGCAGTGTTCTCGGGGGCGCGAAACAGCGTGTTCACAACCGCCTTACTAGCAGGCCTTCAGGGTGCCGCAGACAAGTCCAACAGCGGCTTCGTCAAGCTCTTCGACTTGTTCAACTACGTCGCTGAAGAAGTCCCGAAGCAGATCCCTGATGACCAGCACCCCATCTTCAAAGCCGACAATCTTGAGGTCAATTTCGCGATTGCATTGAGTCGAGGTGGGAGGAAATCGCCAGTAGCTAGCGGCTTGATCGGGACATCTGATCCAACGCAGGACCCATGGGCGGCTCTTGAGTCAACGCTCATCGAGCAGTATCCATTTGGTCCACGAGACCAGGAGATCTGGAGTCGAGCCGGTGGCGACCTTTCTCGACTCGAGTTTCAATCAAGTGGCCAAGCAGCCTGGCATTCTGCACTTCGCAAGCTCAAGCAGGGGGGTGGTGGACGCTCCATCACGTTTGCCTCGCTTCTCAAGGCAGCGGTTGATGACTTTCCCAACCATTCAACTTTGGTTGCACTGCAGAAGCCCTAAAACTCATGAAGCACCACCCTACACCACCAAGCCCGAAGATCACCGACGCGTAGATGCGCTGGAAGCCCGATTCCATCATGGTCAGCACGCTCGGCAGCGCGGCGGCACTCAGCCAAGAGGCTATCCATAAAAGACAGCCCGGCGTCAAGGAAAAATTAACCGTACATTGATTTTGTGCAAAGAGACCAGAGGAAGCATCTTCGACTCCTTGACGCGTCTATTCGGCCACATCGTCAAAGATGCTCCGACTGCCTTCTGGCATCACAACCGCATTGCTGGCCGCAATGTCGTGCGACTTCCCCCACAGGTCTTTCTTTACAGACTTTTCACGCAGCTCGACCCACGAGCGCGTCCGAGCCTGCTGTCGTTTGACTAGATTCTGAATACGGCGACTGGTAGGGAAATGATCAGCTATGCCCGCGAGGGTTTGATTTAGCCTCCTCACGTGCCACTGAGGATCATCATCTTCTTCTCGGTACTCACTCTCCAAGGCCGAGCGGAGTGCGTCGAGTTGAGGAAGGAGTGAGGATCTGAGGCCATGATCGAGGCGATTGAACTCCCGAGGCTTAAGCAACGCGCGAAAATTCTCGTCCACCAAGATGCGAGGATCGCCTCCCTCCGTGGCCCTTTCGATTGCGAGCGCCACCAAGGACTGTCGAAGTTCTTCGGGCAAGATACCGAAGCTAAACATACGAATTGCAAGATCTACGTCCTCGCAGAACTCCATGTAGACAATGGGTCGGTCGATACCGTCAATCACACTAGGATCGACATGCACGTAGTCCTCCAGAAAATCCTTCGAACAACGCTCCGCAAGAAAACGCCTGACCTTCCGCCGAGCATCCCAGGCCGATAGATGATCGCTCTTGTAGGAGCTACTGCTTCGAAAGCTCTGAATCTTTTCGGATATCAAAGGAAACAGAGTTTTAGGCAGCACAACTGCACCTTCTATCTGCACATCTCCGCAGGTCACTTGCTGCATCAGCATGTCGACCTCAGTTCCCTGCAAATAGACGCCCAGCAGTTCAGGGCTCTTGCGAAGGATGGCTGCGTAGGCATCGCCGACGGTAGGATGTTTGAACGACCAGAATGCCTCTCCGCTGGCTGTGGAATGCACCAGAAAGCTACCACTGAGACCCTCAAGGGCCGCCGTGCAGCCACCCAGGTCACTACCGAGTCGCTGGAGCGACAGCAGCTCGGCTGGCGTGAGTTCTACGGGACTCAGCAACTTTGACCGACGCATATAAACAAGAGCAAGCGCCGCTTTGCTATCGGCATCCAATTTTTCGCAGACATCGATCAGAAAGCTCTCGCGCTGCTCAACAAAGCGATCCAGCGACCATGCAGAGAGAATGAGCCCCTCGACTAGCTTCGGCTCAGATAGTCGACGGGCGATCTCAGGAATGAAACGACGGTGATTGGCTACCGCCGGTAGGAATGGCTCGATAGCCCTGCGAAAATCGCGGGGTTGCCGACCCAGCTTTAGATGGTTGTAGAGAATCTGTGCACGCTCCTTAACGGTTAGGTCATGCACATTGACAACCGTCTGACTCTCCTGCAGCAGAGGGAACGATCCTTCCTTGAGCCCTCTTTGCGCGCGTTTGTAGATGTAGTCTCGCGACGTCATCACGATCTTAGAACCACGGTTGACCATGGCTCTCATCTGCGGGAGCGCATGATTCCAACCAGAGACAAGCTCACCCTCGTGTTGGGTTACGCCGAACGCATCATCAACCCAAAAAAACTGGGACTTCTCAAGAGGATTCCAGTGCTCAACCATTTCCCTTGCACTCGATGCCTTGACTACTCGAGCTTCCCACTTATCTGCGGACGCCATTGCAAGAAGTGAGGCAATAGTCGTCTTTCCTGCTGCGGGCTCGCCAAGCAGTAGAACAAACCCGTGTTCATCCAACGCGGTCGCGGCGCGTCGGTACGACTCCGTCATGACCACCTTCGCAAGATCATCACGCATCGCCTCAAGTACTGCAGCCGCTTGCTCGTACGCGCGTTCATCCAAAATCTGGGTCAGGTCACCCAGGCCATAGATGCGCGGGACTATGGAACGCAAATTCTTACTCTCGCGGATCTGCTGTTCGATCCATGGACCGTGAAATATGCGCACTTGGTTGACGCCGACCAAGCGCAACTGTTCGATGATCTTTTCATTGGCCTCACCAGAGACGCCCGCATTCGTCATGAGAACGTAGACATCACACATTCCGCGCTCAACAAGCCGCCTTACCTTATCTAACTCATCGGAGACGTCGGACGCCCGCAATGTCCGGCCAAACTGGCTGGTGAACTTGCATTGCACAACAAATCGGCCAGTGAGAATTTCCGCACCGGCGTTGGCCCAGAGGCCGCAGAATGCGCCGTCTCGCCCTCCGTCGTTAACGTCGAGGAATGACTCGACCGTCTGACCCAAGTTTTCTCTGAGGATCGCGTGGCACAGCTGCTGAAAGCTATGCCATCCCAGAGTGTGGAGGTTAAAAGTGAGATCGATCATTCAACGTGTCGTTCGCAGCTCAATTGCATCGGGCCGCTCTGGGATGGAAGGATTGGCTCCAGCTACTTGTCTCGGACTCCTTCTCATACCTTTACCATGCCGAAAACACCAGGAAGCGATTGATGCAGACCTTGGTTATTGAGAAACGGATTAGCTGCGTTCAGGGCCGCGTGGCTCTGCCCTGCAAACTACTATTCATCACTCAAAAAGACCTGCGTTGCTTTGCGAAGTCGCTGTTCATCGAACCCGTTCCTTGAAGAGCGAGATTCACGAATAAGCTGCACCCGGAACTCATCCTTAGCCAATCTATCGTATTGCTTCACCATCCCAAGCCTCTGCAGATCCTTTGAATGCCTCAGGGCAGTAGTTGCAAAGCCAATGAACGGGGAGTAAACGCCGCCAAATCGCCTTGGTGGGCGATTAAAACCGTTACCCAGCCGGTAGGAGACATTTTTGCGCCTGGGCTTGCCCGCGCTGCCGAACACGCGGACGGGCGAAGGATCCACCGGACTACGGCCGTAGAAAGAGAGGTACGCTCCCTTCGAGGCCTGCGCCTGCAAGAACGAGCGCGCCGCTTGGAATTGGGCCTGGAAAACCATGGACTCGCGCTTGCCACGATGGATCGCTGCCATGGTCTCAACCAGCGTGTACAGCCCCATCGAAAATACAGGCAGGCCACGCTCCATCGCCTTAGCGATGAAAAAGCGGACGCGCCTGATGTCTGTCTGCGGACGACGAAGTTCCATCGCCGCGGCCACGATAGGGCCGTCAGCCAAATACTCGAACCAATTGACGAGATTTTCCACCCATGTCCAACGTTGTTCCAGCCGACCCATTTTGAGCAGCACATAAGCTCCTGCAGCAGCCGATATTGGATCATGGCGCTTTGCATAGAGCGCCAAGTCCGCGGCCCGCCACGCCTCAGCCAAGCTCTCGGCCTGAACAGCCTCCCCGCGAGAGAGATAGGACATGATCAGGTCGTTGCCCGGGTTCTGACGGCCCACCGTCACGTCGATCGTGTCACCGCTCTCTGCGGCACGCCGTGTCAGGGCGACACGCACCTGACCACCAGGCGGCAGTGAGACCAATCGCCACGCCACCTCGTCCCCGCCTACCTGCAGCAGGTGAGGCTCCGAGGGCACGTCCAAGACGATCATCCGAGCGCCATCGGACCTGAGCTGCGCTTGTGGATCGGTGTCAGTCGCCTGCCATTGACCATCCTGCAATCGCCACAGGGTCACCCACACTGAACCGACTCTGCGCCGCCGATCGGATGAGGAACTGCTGGCGGGTGTATTCAGGTGATCCAGGGATCGGAACGGCGTCACCCATTGCAGCCACTCCTGGGGGCTGCGCGCGCCGGCCTCAAGCGTTACCCCGGTAGCGGCGTTGGGGCCTCCCCGCAGATCGGCGCTGGCCTGCAGCTGTTTACCGTCCGGGCGGACGGCCACCACGTGCACACGTGGTAGGTAGTTAGCCTCCCGGTTCAGCCAAATCTTCGCCGGTGCAGCCGTAGACACGACCCCTCGGCCTAATGGCTCCCCGCTCGGGCCATACACATCAAAGGGCAGGGCCAGCATCCTAGATTCTGAGGCATCGCCAAGCATGGTGACATTTAGCACACGCATGATCTCTCCTCAGTTGTTGGGAACGAGGAAGCAGCGGGAATAGACCGCCTGCGTGAGCAGCCGCCCAGCCTCGCTTTGCTCGGCAAACCCGCCACCGACGCCGTAAGTCCATTCGCCCTGCGCGACGACAAACGTTGCGGGACCCGCCGATGTCAGCGCCCTCGAGTCGCGCGGGACGTCATAGCGCTCTATGAAGGCCTGAGCGACTGGCCTAAAGCCGCGCGGATCCACGTCGAGTTCGACCAGTACCGAGGGTCGCCGGTTCAGCACATGCAGCGGCAGGCTCCAGGCGCCCTCGCCTTGAGGCGATCCAATTTTCTGAGCGTTGTCGTCGCCCGGCGTTTGCAAGCGCGCCAATAACAACGCCGTGGCCGCGCGGAGCTGTGATGCGGTTACGTCGAACTGCAAGGCAGGCCCCGGGCGCTGCTGGCCGCAGTGGCCACGCAGCGCCTGCAGCAGCGCTGTCGTGAAACACGCCGTGCCGCTTGGGTCGGCGTAGGCAAGGCGGTTCGTCGTGGTGGCGCGCAGAACCGCCCAATCGCTGCAGAGCGGGTCGCCCGTGCGTGCGCCGTTGAAGATCGGCTTCGGCTCCGCGATCTGGAACAGCACCTGTGGGCTGAACTCCATACACGCATCGATCAAGAAAAGCAGGTTAGCGCGTGCCTTACGGATCGACACCTGGCAGGTGTTGGATACATGGAAGGCGGCTTCCCAGGGATCATCCTCGTCCTCGCCGAAGTCGTCGCAGATAAGGTACTGGTCTACGCCGTCGCCCACGCCGTGGCCGCAGAAATAGAAGACCCCGCGGCTCTGCGGATTGGCGGCGAGCCGTTTCAGCCATCGCTTGTACGCAGCGCGCACGTTAGGCAACGTGGAACGGGCGACGGCCTTCACAACATTGGCGGGCGTGGTGTAATCCCCATCAGGGGACGCGAGCATCTCAACGCTGCCCAGAGGCGCGTCCGGGTTGTTGAAAGCCTCGTCGGACGGTCGTCCCGGCGTCGGATTCATTCCGTCCGCGCCACCAAGGAACCAGTCCGCCATGGCCTCTACAGAGCGGCGCGGCGAGCCCAGCGGCGTACCATCGCCGAAGCCTGCGGCTGCCATCTTCGGGTAGGTCTCGCAGCCAATCAGCAGCACATGGGTGGCAGTGCTGGCGGGATCCCGCTGGATAGCGGTGGATTCGAAGATCAGAGCCATCGAATCCTCCTTAGCTCAGGCGAACGGCCAGGCGCTTGTAGAAGCTCGGGCGTGCAAAGTAGCCCCCATGCGCCTGCAGTAGGCCATAACCCGTGTCGAAGCGGTAATCGTCAGGACCGTCGAACACTCCCTGGGCCCGGAACGAGAAGACGTCGTTGGTGTCGTAGACGTTGAGCCAGCGGCCGAAGGCCTTTGGCTTGCTGAGGCGATCCTTCGGCGGGTTCGGGGGCAGGTCGCTGCGGCTTGCGCGGTATAGCGTCATTTCCTCGAAAACAGCGATCTGCGAGCCCACCGAGACAAAGAGGTCGAAGGCCAGATCCGGCCTGAAGTAGGTAACGATGTCGTAGAGGATCACGCCGCCCAAGCTGTGGCCGATGACGACAAGCTTGTCGTCACCGAGCCGCCTGGCGGCTTGAGCCTTATCCAGGTCCGCCAGTATCTGCTGCACGATGGGGCCGGGTGCCGCCTGGGTGCCGCGCTCCGACAGGTAGACGAAGATGTCTCCAAGAAAACGCGAGGCCTTCTCGTGCAGGCTCTGACGCCCCAGTCCCGTGACGATCGCGCTGACAGCGTCGCCCGGCGCAGAGCCCAGCCGGCTGAGCGATTCCTTGAATGAATGGAACCAGTCTTTCAGGCCGAGCGACTCGACAGCTTTGCCGGTAATCGCGGCGCGATAGGGCTGAATCTCCTGCAGCAACTTCTGGATGAATTCGTTGTTGCTCAGCGCCGAGTTGGTCATGGCCCACGCGGGCGCGGGGTGATCTTTGACGTAGGCTAGCGAGGCGAGATAGCCCTCGATCACGTCACCGTAGGCAGCGCCCCCGGGCGCGACGGCCGATGCCGTGTCCCAGGCGAGGTCAACCGCCTCCTCGAAGCCGCGATCCCGGCTCACACCTCCCAAGCTGACGGCGCCTGGGCCGTACTGGTGACGGGCCTCACCCAGCCACAGTTCCAAGTCAGCGGAGCCCGGTCCTGGCGGCTTGAGGCTGAGCGTCTCCACGATGTCGGCCGATTTAGGAAGTGAGGCTTGCTTCCAGCGGAACTGAACGCCATTGCCGCCCCAGTAGGGGAAGTAAGTCGTCAGCTGGGCCGGATCAATGCCGATCTGTGGCGCGACTAAGTTTTGGAGGAAGCCGCGCATGCGCTCCACCCCGTCGTCGTAATCAGCATCCTCGCGGCGATTATTGACGCCGTGTACGAACACGATGGGCATGGCGATCCCTCCCTGAGTTTTATGTTCTGACGCCGGCGCCCCGGCCAGGTCAGTCCATCCATCATAGTTCTCGGCTCCTGTCTAAACCATCGGGTGCCACCAGAAGATCGCGCTTGGCAGCAGCGGTGGAACAGCCTCAGAGGCAGTGCCGCTAAAAGTTCTGGGAAGACCCCGAAACGTTGACACTGGTCAGAATAAGCCCCTCACAAAACGATATATAGACTTGCTTTTGGGCAGCCAAGACTGACGAAGCCTACCTTGGGGACCTTCATCGTCTCTGGCGTCGCGATTTCATCGTAAGTATCTGATTTCATTTGGGTTTCGCAGGACGGCCCGGCGGGCAAGATAACCGGACATTGTAAATGAGGCCAGGAATTGACCTCAGCCGCGCTGCATCCCCACGCTTGAAATCATGGGTTCCGACGCTCTGTCTGGCATCGACTCGGCCATCTGCGCACCGGGCATGCGATTCTCCAAAGCCCCCGCTTCCCACCCCGGGCGCCGTGATCACGCGCTGGCGCCACGCTTCACGGCAGGGGCAGGGGCAGGGAGTGGGTCGAGTGGCATGCCAGTGTGCCCGGGGCTCAAAGGGCCTGGGGCAGGTAGACCGGGCGCGGCGCTGTCAGGCCCTGCCTCACCTGCTGGGTGAGCACGTCGGCCAGTACCTCATCGGCACCGGCCTCCAGTCCGTCGAGTGCACGCTGCACGATCTCCTCGGCGCTGCTTTTCGGGACCTCGAAACCCCTGGTGAGGTCGGTGTCCACATACGCCATGTGCAGGCCCAGCACCTGGGTCTTCTGCCCGGCCAACTCATGGCGCAGTGCGTTGGTCAACGACCACGCCGCCGACTTGCTGGCCGAATAAGCGGCCAGCTCGCCACCATTGACCCACGATGCCACCGACAGAACGTTGAGCAGTGCGCCACCGCCATTCGCCTGGAGCACGGGCGCAAACGCCTTGCTCACGTTCAGCACACCAAAAAAGTTCGTTTCAAAAATGCGGCGTGCCACCGCGTCGCTGTCCTGGTCCAGAAAGCCGCCCGGCTGGGCGATGCCCGCGTTGTTGATCACCAGGTTCACGTCGGCGGCCTGCTGTGCCGCAGCAGCGATCTCCTCGGGCTTGGTGACGTCGAGCCGCAGGGCCTGCACGCCGGGCAAGGTGACGGTGGCGGCGTCGCGCGCGGCGGCGTAAACCTTGCGAGCACCGCGCGCAAGCAGTTCGCGCGCGAAGGCCAGGCCGATGCCGCGGTTGGCGCCTGTGACGAGGACGACGGAGTTTTCAAGGTGCATGAGGAGCTCCAAAGGGTTGGACTGGTATTTCAAATGACGATCGTCATATTTACGGACGTGCGATGTCGTTCCAATGGAACGGCTCATCGGACCTTGATGACCACCTTGCCCTTGGCTCGGCCGCTTTCGACGTAGGCCAGGGCATCGTTGGTGGATTCGAAGGGGAAGACCTGGTCGATCACGGGGCGGATGGCGCCCGATTCGATCAGCGGCGTGATCTGCCGCAACTGGCTGCCGCTGGCCTTCATGAAAAGGAATGCATAGGCGACATCGAGGCGCCGGGCCTGCCTGCGGGCGCCAGAGCTGATGGCGCGCATCACCTGCTTCACCCACCATGGGGCATGGATGTCTTCGGCGAACCGGGGGTCCGGTGGCCCTGAGATGGAAACGAGGGTTCCGCCCGGCTTGAGCACGCCCAGGGACTTCGCCAGGGCCTTGCCGTCCTGGCTGTTCAGCACCACGTCGTAGCCGCTCAGGTGGTCTTCAAAGGCCTCGTTCTTGTAGTCGATGACCACATCTGCGCCCAGGCGTTTCACCAGAGCGACGTTGCCGGTGCTGGTGGTGGTGGCAACCGTCGCGCCCAGGTGCTTGGCCAATTGGATGGCAAACGTGCCCACGCCCCCGGAGCCTGCCTGGATGAAAACCTTCTGCCCCTTCTTGAGCTTTGCCTTTTCGACCAGCGCCTGCCAAGCCGTCAAACCCACCAGGGGGATGGACGCAGCCTCCTCCATGGTGAGGTTCTTGGGCTTCATCGCCACCGAGTCTTCCTTCACGGCCACGAATTCGGCGAACGTACCGATGCGCAAGTCATCGGGCCTGGCGTACACCTCGTCGCCCGCCTTGAACTGGCGGACACGCGGTCCGGCGCGCACCACCACGCCGGCCACATCGTGCCCCAAGACGAACGGTGCGCGATACGGCAGGATGAGTTTGAACTCGCCATTTCGGATCTTGGCATCCAGCAGGTTCACCGCGGCCGCGTGAACCTGGATCAGCACCTCGTCGTCACGCAAGTCCGGCTCAGGCACGTCGGCGGCGCGCAAGCGCTCTTTTTTCCCATAGCGGTCCAGGATGAAAGCTTTCATGGGGTTCCCTTTTTGCAAGCAGAGCAGGCGACGAACCTGGCAGCATTGGCTGACAGGCATTCCGGAATGATGGTCATCATATTTATGAGTAAAAAAAAGCCCGGTGATCTCACGCACCGGACGGGGCCAGACTCTTCAACGCGGCGCTGCACAGCGACTCCGACAGCGCCGAGTCATCGACGGCACGGGCCAGCACCAACGTGCCCACCATGGTGGCCACGGTCACCAACGCGCGCTCGTGGGCGCCAGGCTGTCCCCAATCGGGCGACTGACGGGCCACCAGATCGATCATCTCCTTGATGCGGAGCGTGGCCGCGCGACGCACTTCGGGCGATTGGCGCGGCATCTCGGAGCCCAGGGCGGACACCGGGCAGCCTGTCTCGACAGCCGCCAGATGCTCCTTGGACAGATAGACCTGCATCAGCGCTTGCAAGGACTGCTCTGGCGGCACGGCTGCGACGATCCTCGCAGCAGCGGCGTTGGCTTCGGCTCCGGCACGGTCTGCCGCTTCGGCCAGCATGGCTTCGCGAGACTCGAAATGGGCATAGAACGCACCGTGCGTCAAACCCGCCTCTTTCATGATGTCGGCCACGCCGGTGCCGTCATAGCCGCTGCGCCGGATGGCGCGCGCAGCGGCCTGCACGATGCGCTCGTGCGAAGCCTCTTTGGCAGCAGTTCGGCCATTGGTCTTTTCTTTTCGCATGACGGCCATCATACATTTGTTTGCCCATTGCGCACTGGCAGGTGAAAAAGCGGCCGGATGCACACGGTCAGCACCCCGGGCCGACAGGAGCGGAAGTTTCCCGCTGTGCATAGAACTGAAGCAGGACTTCCACGGGATGCCGCAGACGCCGGTCGTCCATCCGCTTGGCCTGGCTACGGCAGGAATATCCGGTGGCCAGGAACTCCGTCTGTCGCGCCGGCTCGGCGTTCAATATCGGACCCCACGATTGGGAGTAGATGAGGCGCGAGGTCTGCACATTCAGGCTTTCGTGTCCGTAGGTTCCCGACATGCCGCAGCAACCACTGGCCCGCGGACTGAGCTTCAAACCGGCACGGGCGAACACCTGGGGCCACAGCGCTGCGGCGGCGGGGGCGGTCGTTTTTTCGGTGCAGTGGTTCAGCAGCTGAAAGTCCCCCGAAAGAGATTCCGACGCCCGCGCGGGCAGCGCCTCCAGCAGCCATTCCTGCGCAAGCAGAACGCGCGGCGGCTTTTGCAAAGACGGCAGCTTCGCGTATTCCTGGCGGTACACGAGCGTCATGGCAGGATCGAGACCGACCAGCGGCACGCCACACGACGCCAGAGCGCCAAGCATCTCCGCGTTTTTGAACGCCGTTCGATCGAAGGCCTGCAGAAAGCCCAGCACATGAAGCGGCTTGCCGTTCGGCATGAATGGGGCCAGCCAGACCGTGTACGCCAGCCGGGACGCCAACTCGATGAACGCGGAAAACACGGGCGTCTCGAAATAGCGCGTGAAAGCGTCCTGCACCAGGATCACGGACCGGGCGCGTTGCGCGTCCGTCAGCGCGGCCAGCAACGAAGGCGTAGCCCCGCGCACGCCCCAGCGGTGCAATGTGGCCTGGAAATCGAAGCGGCTGAGCAACGGGCTGTCCACCATGCCCGCATGGCGCTCGAGCATCCGGCGCACCAGCGTGTTGGACATGGCACCGTTGTAGAGCCGTGGAAGGCGTGCCAGATACGGAACGCTGAATTCGAGCGAGCCGATGAGGTAGTCCTTCAACGGCCTTCCATACCGCGTGTGATAAAGCGCCAGAAAGCGCGACCGAAAGTCAGGAACGTTGACCTTGACAGGGCACTGCCCCGCGCACGACTTGCACGCCAGGCAACCGGACATCGCCTCATACACCTCATGGGAAAAGTCGCGGGAGCGACCCGTTCCGTTGGTTGCGCGTTCGCGGCTGTTGCGCCAGCGCCTGGCCAATCCGGCCAGGAACGAGGGTTGCCGCGCAGCCACCGCCAGAACATCCACCCCCGCATGGCCCTGCAGGCGCAGCCACTCGCGCAGCAGCGAGGCACGTCCTTTCGGAGAGTGCCTGCGTTCGCGCGTGGCCTTCCATGACGGGCACATCGCGTCGTCCGGATCGAAGTTGTAGCAAGCGCCATTGCCGTTGCAATGGACGGCGCTGGCAAAGCTCTGCCACACCCGCTCATCGATCTGGCGATCGGCGTCGGCACGCAAAGGCACTTCATCGATGCGCAGCAGCCGGGCACTCTGGCCTGCGGGCGTGGCAATCTTTCCCGGGTTGAGCTGGTTGTGCGGATCGAATGCTGCCTTGAGCGCCTGCAGTGCCGCATACAGGGGGCCGAAATACTTCGGCGCGTATTCGGAACGGACTCCCTTGCCGTGCTCGCCCCAGAGCACGCCACCGTATTTCAGGGTCAGCCCGGCGACCTCGTCGGAAATGGTTCGGATCAGCGCCGCATGGGCGGGGTTCTTCAGGTCCAGGGCGGGCCGGACGTGCAGCACACCCGCATCCACGTGGCCGAACATGCCATAGCTCAGCCCATGGCGGTCCAGCAATGCCCTGAACTCTTCGATGTAGTCGGCGAGCTTCTCTGGCGGCACGGCCGTGTCTTCGACGAAAGGCTGGGGCCGGGCCTCGCCCTGCACGTTGCCCAGCAAGCCGACGGCGCGCTTGCGCATGGCATAGACCTTGTCGACGGCCGTGCGGCCCGATGCAATGGTGTGACCGATGCGGCTCACCGTAGGGTTGCGGGCGAGGTGCCCGATGAAGGCCGCCACGCGAGCGCGCACTTCGTCCGCCGAGTCCCCGCAGAATTCGACCAGGTTGATGCCACGCGTCGGTGCCGGGTCGGCCTGGGCAGGGAAGTATTGCGCCACGTCCTGCCAGACGATGTCCTCCATCGCCAGCATCAAGACCCGCGAATCGACCGTCTCGATCGACAACGGGCGATGCTCCATCAACACCCGCGCATCGCGCAGCGCGTCCATGAAGCTGGCATAACGCACATTGACCAGCATGGAATGGCGGGGGATGGGCAGCAGGCCGATTTCCGCCTCGACGACGAAGCCCAGCGAGCCTTCCGCCCCACACAAGACGCTGTTGAGGTTGAAGCGACCGCCGGGCTCTTTCAGGTGCGCCAGGTCATAGCCGGTCAGGCAGCGATTGAGCTTGGGAAAGCGCGCTTCGATCAGCTCGGCATGCTCCGTGGCGATCTGGTGCGCGCAGCGCCAGACATCGCCCACCAGGCCGCTTTCCTTCAATCGCAACGGCAGTTCCTCGGCATCCACCGAGCGACTGGCAAACCGTACGCCCCCCAGCAGGACCATGTCCAGTACCTGCACGTGGTCGCGGGTCTTGCCGTAGGTGCAACTGCCCTGGCCGCTGGCGTCGGTGTTGATCATGCCGCCGATCGTGGCGCGGTTGGACGTGGACAGCTCAGGGGCAAAGAACAGCCCGTGCGCTTTCAGCGCCGCATTCAACTGGTCCTTGACGACGCCGGCCTGCACCCGTGCCACCCGGCGCACGGGATCGATCCACAGGATCTGGTTGAGATGCCGGGAGAGATCCACGGCGATGCCCCCGGTGAGGGATTGCCCGTTGGTGCCCGTGCCCCCGCCCCGCGGAGAAACCACCACCCGCCGGTGTTCCGGCCTGGCGAGCAGCTTCGCGAGTTTTTCGACGTCCGCGGCATCTTGCGGGAAGACCACGGCCTGGGGCAGCCGTTGATAGATCGAATTGTCTGTGGCCAGAACGGTGCGGTCCGCGTACTGCGATGTGATTTCGCCCCGGAAACCCTCGGCGGCCAATGCCTGGAGAAAACGCGGGTAGTCGCCGTCCAGCGGCGCCGGGGCGGGAATGATTGCAATCAATTTCAGGGTCCTGCGATGACGAAAAGAAGCGCCCTGCGCCGCGTGGCCCCGTCAAGGGTCGAACGCGGCGCATCGAAAGGGCGGCGGGGCGATGGCCCCGGCAGGCTGGGTGCGGCAGGGCCTCACACCAAAGCCCACGTTACGGCTCAGTCGGCTTTGAGCCGTCCCTGCTTGACCATTCGCGTGGCCAAAGCGACTTCGCCACTCACCAGCCGTTGCAGCGCAGCCCCACCCTCCCCCACCGGCTCGCTGCCCAGATCCCGGATCACGTTGGTGAACTCCGGCTGGGCCACCGATTTGGTCATCCATTCATGCAGGCTGGCAACGCTGGCGGAAGGCGTCGCCTTGGGCGCGAAGACCCCGACGAAGGTGGTCGCATCGAACACCGGCAAGCCCAGCTGGGCCTGCGTCGGCACGCTCGCGAGCAGCCCGCCCGCCTGCGGTCCCAGCACCATCACCGCGCGGAGCGCGCCACCCTTGATGTGCGGGGTGGAACTGGTGATCTGATCGATCACCGCGTCGATCTGGCCGCCCATCAGGTCCACCAGCGCCGGCCCCGATCCTTTGTAGGGCACCGCATTGACCTGGGCCTGGGCGGAATCCTCGAACTGGAGCAACGCCAGGTGGTTGGGAGAGCCCGGCCCCGCATGGCCGACCGTCACGCCCTGGCTCGTGGACTTCACCGCCTTGATGAAATCGGCCGCGGTCTTGAACCGTGGGTCGTTGGCACGCACGACCACGACGACCGGTGTGCGGCTGAGCACCGCCACCGGCACCAGGCTGTCGGCCTTGTAAGGCGTTTTGATGATCTCCGGAAGGGTGCCCAGTTGCCCCGGCGTTGCCACCAGCAAGGTGTGCCCATCGGCCTCGGCCCGCGCCACCGTGCTCGTGCCGACGGCACCCCCGCCGCCCGCACGGTTGTCCACGATCACGGACTGCCCGACCCACTTGGTCAACGGCACGCCCAGCGAGCGCGCGACGATGTCCACATTCCCGCCGGGCGCGAAGGGCACCACCAGCGTGATCGGTTTCCAGGGAAAGCGGTTCTGGGCCCCGGACGGGACAGCCATGGAACATGCCGCGAGCGATGCGGCGCCTTGCAAGAAGCCTCTGCGGCTGGATGGTGGATTGAACATGCCATGTCTCCTTTTAGAAAAATCAGTCTTCCCAATAAAGCCGGGTCGGGTTGTCGACCAGCGCCTTGCGCCTGATTTCCTCGGGAAACCAGTGGGTGATGAGGCCTGCCAGTTCCGCGCTGGCGATGGACGTGGCGTCGATGCCGGGGTGGGGCCAGTCCGATCCCCAGACGATGCGGTGGGGATTGGCCTGCACCAGGCTGTGCGCCAGTGGCAGCACGGCAGGGTCCACGCCGGACGCCGCCGCAGAGATTCGATAGGCGCCCGAGAACTTGACCCAGGCGCACCCTTCCCGCATCAGGCTCCGCAGGCTCCGGATGCCCCGGCTGTCGATGTCGCTGCAGTCCGAGGGATGGCCGAAGTGGTCCACCACCACGGTCATGCCGCTCTCGGCGAGGCCCTGGACGAGGCGGATGTCTTCATCGATGTCGACGAGCAACTGGATGTGCCAGCCCAGCCCTTTCACCCGATCGGCAATCGACTGCACGCTGGCGATGGAAACACCGCCGCTGAACAGCGCATTGCATCTCGCGCCCCGAACGCCCAGCCGGTGAAGTTCCTCCATCTCGGTGTCCGGCGTGTCTTCGAAGATCACCGCCACGCCGCGCATGCTGCCCGCGGCGGCGTCGCCCAATGTCCGCTTCAAGAGCGAGTGGTCGCGCCCGTACACGCTGGGCTGCACCAGAACGCACCGGTCCATTCCCAAAGGGCGGTAGGCAGACCAGTACTGCTCGATCGTGGCGGATGGCGGGGTGTAGGCACGCTCGGCGATGAATGGAAATTCGCCGGGGGATCCGAAGACGTGCAGGTGCGTGTCGCACGCCCCTTGCGGAAAGACTCTTTCTGTTGCACCGGGCAGCGCCTGATGGGCTGCGCCGTGGCGGTTTGTGATGGGCATGGATTCCAGACGGTCGGGTTGAACTGCTGACCGGATTGTTTTTGCCGCAGGGGTGGTTAGTCAAATTCATTACCATCATCATCAAGATGAACCAGATTCAACAAACTACCCATCAGGACCGCGCGGTCGTCAACCTGCGCAAAATCGATCTCAACCTGCTGGTGATGTTCGAGGCGCTGGTGGAGGAGCGCAGCGTGGCCAAGGCAGCGGCCCGGCTCAATCTGACCTCTTCCGCCGTCAGCCACGCACTGCGGCGCCTGCGCGAGCAGTTCAATGACCCGTTGATGCTGCGCACGGCAGAGGGCATGGTTCCCACCCCGGAGGCCGTTCGCCTGGCGACGCGTTTCCGCAAGGCTTTCAGCGAAATCGAGAACGCCATCGGCGTGGCCGGCGCGTTTGATCCCGCAACGGCGCGCAGAACGTTTCTTCTGCGCGTGTCCGACTACGTGGGGGTCCTCTTGCTACCGCGCCTGTGCACCGAGCTGCGTTCCGTGGCGCCCGGCATCAGCCTGTCGGTGCAGTCATTCGAGATGCGCCAGCCGTCGGACCGCGTGGAGTACGAAGGGGTGGAAATCAGGCTCTCGGTGTCGCGGGGGCACTCCGTTCTCTCGGCCTCGCGGCGCATCCTGGATGACCGCTGGATGGTGCTCATGAGAAAGGACCACCCTGCCGCCTCCACCCCGCTCACGCTGGAAAAGTACCTCGAACTGGGGCACCTCAAGGTGTCGGGGGTGGGCAGCAACATCCTGGACGAACTGCTGGCCGAACGCGGCCTGGCACGCCGGGTCATGGTGCAGGTGCCTACGTGGCAGGGCATGGTGCCGGTGATCGAATCCACCGACCTGATCGCAGCGATGCCGGCGCACTGGATGGACAGCGTGCTTTCCGGATCGAACTGCGTTGCCTTCCCCATGCCGCTGCCGGAACTGGCGCTGTCCATCGACGCCGTCTGGCATCCCCGCAACGACCACGATCCGGGGCACAAGTGGTTCAGGGAACTGATCCACCGGATCTTCCAGGACGCCCACCGCAAATCCCACGTGCAGGACTGACGGCGCGCCGCGGCGCCCGGCAAAGCCCGTGCTTGGGTGAAGCGGCCGCACTGGCCCGGTGACGACTCCCGCTCCCAGGCCCTCGCCCGGGCTCTGGGGCCTGCCTTCAGCGCTTGATGCCGAAGGCGCCGAGCATCTGCTCGGTCTGCTTTTGCATCTGCTCCTGCATCTGCGTGAAGATGGCCTGCGACTGGTCCACGTAGCTGCCCATGATGCCCTTGAACATGGGCGACTGCAGGTTCATGAACTGCGACCACATTTCGGGCGTGATGCCCTTGGACTGCTCGGCCATCTTGGCCTGGATGTCGGTGAACACCTGCACGTTCTTTTCCAGGTAGGCGCCCATGAAGCCCTGCATGGCGTGGCCGTAGAAACGGATGATGTTGGCCAGCACGGCCTCGGTGAACATGGGCGCGCCGCCGGCTTCCTCTTCCAGAATGATCTGCAGCAGGATGCTGCGCGTGAGGTCTTCGCTGGTCTTGGCATCGCGCACCACGACCTGCTCGCCCGCCATCACGAGTTGCTTGACCTCAGCCAGGGTGATGTAGGTGGAGGTGGAGGTGTCGTACAGCCGGCGGTTGGGGTACTTCTTGATGATCCTCTGCTGTGCGGTCGAGGGGGTTGGGGGGGACGTGGTTTCTGGCACAGCGGGCTCCTGGGGTGCGGGGCACCCATGATTTTGATCGTTTGCAGTGCAACCGATTTTAGGGAGCGCAGCAGCGCGCCCCTTCGCAGGATTACCCTGATGCGGCTTTGCCGCCTTGATTTACGTCAATCCGAGGCGGCGCAGATCGCATAAGATTAGCCGCTGCACCATTTGCACCCCATCCTTGGAGGCCCCGTGTCCCCCCTTCGCCCTGCTCTGTTAGTGGCCCTGCTCCTGACAGCACAGGCACACGCGCAAACCGACGAACAATGGCTCACGATCCAGGGCTTTCCGGAAGACAAGACCGGCGACCTGGTGCAGATCAACCCCACGCAGATTCCCTGGCAGAACCAGTTCACCATGGAAGTGCGCGTGTCGCGCAGCACCCAGCGCTCCAGCTACCGCAAGCACCCCTACCGCTCGTTCAAGGGCGTGGCCGTGATCGACTGCGGCACGCAAAAGGGGTGGTACCTGGCCCTGAACTACTACGCCGAGCCCGTGTGGCAGGGCCCCGTGACCGCGCGCGAGGAATTCAAGGAAGACGAGGCGCCGGTGTCCTTCGCCGGCATCCCCGGCGAGCCGGCGCGCAAGCTGATCACCGCCTCCTGCAGGAAGCGCTGAGCCGGCACGGTCAGCCCCGCTCAGGCCAGCCCGAACGCCGTGCGCAGCGCCCGCGCCGCATCCGCATGCGCCTGGCGGGCTTCCGGGATCGCGCGGCCCATCTTGATGAACTCGTGCGTCACGCCTCGGTAGATCTCCAGATCGACCGCCACACCGGCGGCGCGCAGCTTGTCGGCATACGCCACGCCTTCGTCCACCAGCGGATCGCATTCGGCCAGCCCGATCCAGGCCGGCGCCACGCCGTCAACGTCGGGCGCGTTCAGCGGGGCGAAGCGCCAGTCGTCGCGGTCCGCGGGCCCACGCACGTAGTGGCCGAAGAACCAGGTGATCGCGGGCTCCTCCAGGACCAGGCCGTAGGCGAATGCAGCATGCGAGGGCGTGTCCTGGTGGGCAGTGCAGCCGGGGTAGAACAGCAACTGCAGCGCAAGCGGCAGGCCGGCATCGCGCGCCAGGATGGCATTGACGGCCGACAGCGTGCCGCCCGCGCTGTCGCCCCCGACGGCGATGCGCGCCGGGTCGGCGCCCAGTGCATGGGCCTGCGCCGCGAGCCAGGCCAGCGCATCCCACGCATCGTTGGAGGCCGTGGGAAACCGGTGCTCCGGCGCCAGCCGGTAGTCCAGCGACACCACCATGCAGCCCGCCAGGCGCGAAAGCTCCCGGCACAGCACGTCGTGCGTGGCCACGCTGCCGATGGTGAAGCCGCCACCGTGCAGGTACAGCAGCACCGGCAGCGGCGCGCCGCGCGTGGGGGCATACAGGCGGGCCGGCAAGGCATGGCCGTCACGGGCGGGGATGTGCAGGTCTTCCACGCGCTCGAGGGCGGCCTTGGGCACTTCGAGCACGCCGGCACCGGCTTCGTAGGCGGCGCGGGCCTCGGCGGGGGGCAGCGTGTGCAGGGGCGGCCGGCCGGCGCGCTCCATGCGGTCGATGACGCTGCGCATCTGCGGGGTGAGCCGGGCGGTAGATGGGGCGGAAGGTGTCACGGTCGCGGGCCACCCCATGGGATGGCGGAAAAAGGGCCAAAAGGACAAGGACCCGATCATCCCGCAACTCGGCCGGGGGCAGGCGGGGCCGGGTTATTCGCCCCGGCCGGCGTTCCCGCCCTCGCTCAACGGCAGCGCATCACCGGAACGTCACGCGCACCGGCGCCGCGCCCGGCAGCCCGTCGAACGTGGCGGTGACCTCCAGCCCCGGCCGCGGCGGCAGCAGCGCGGAGAACGACCCCAGGCTCACGAGATCGCCCGGCTGCAGGGTGATGTCCTCCTTGGCCAGCGCCTCGGCCAGCCAGACGACGGCGTTGAGCGGGTGGCCCAGGATGTCGCTGCCCCTGCCGCCGCCCAGCCGCGCGCCCTGGCCATCGGTGAGCGTCACCGCCATGTTCTGGAGCGCGTCCACCATCGCATAGCGCTCCGCGCGCAGACGCGGCACGGCAATGGGGGCGCCAGCCACGCCCAGCCGCGCCCCCACGTTGATGGCTGCCACGCCGGCCCCGTTGAGCTGGGGCGGTGCCTGCACCAGCAGGTCGGGCAGCTCGATGAAAGGGATGACCTGGTCGATGTGCTCCAGCACCTCCATCGGCGTGCGCGCATGGTTGATGGCGGCGCTCTTGACGCGCACCAGCATGTCGGCCTCGAACAGCGGGCGGGCGCTGAACGCCGCATCCACCACGGCGCCGTCGCGCAGCACCATGCCTTCGTACAGCTTGCCCCACACCGGCTTGTCGGTGCCGAAGCGCTTTTGCACTGCGGGGTTGGTCAGCCCCGCCTTGTAGCCCACCACCCGGCCCAGGCGGTGTGCCAGCAAGGCATTGAACTTGGCGCGCGTGCAGGCGGCATCGGCATCGCTCAGGGGCGGCAGGTTGGCGGCGGGCGTCCTGCCCGAGTAATGGGCGGCCAGTTCGGCCACCTGGACGTCGCTCAGGCATTCGGCCTGGGCGGTTGTCGCACAGGCGACCGCCAGCACGGCGGCGATGAGGGTTTGCTGCATGGCCATGGAAGGCTCCCGGTTGTAGATTGGCTGGCCGGCATGCTAACCACAACCGCGCCCTGGGCGCATCCTCGCAATCCACCATGGCCTTCATCTACTACGTCACCCAGATCCAGTTCGAATTCGGCGCCATCCAGCTCCTGAAACAGGAGTGCAACCGCGTGGGCATCACGCGCCCGCTCGTGGTGACCGACCCCGGCGTGAAAGCCGCCGGCGTGCTGCAGCACGCGCTGGATGCACTGGCCGGCGTGCCCGTGGCCGTGTTCGACCAGACGCCTTCCAACCCCACCGAAGCGGCCGTGCGCGCCGCCGTGCAGGTGTACCGCGACCACGGTTGCGACGGTCTCATCGCGGTGGGCGGCGGCTCGGCCATCGACTGCGCCAAGGGCATCGCCATCGCGGCCACGCACGAAGGGCCGCTCACACACTACGCCACCATCGAGGGCGGCTCGCCGCGCATCACCGAGCGCGCCGTGCCGCTGATTGCCGTGCCCACCACCGCCGGCACCGGCAGCGAGGTGGCGCGCGGCGCGATCATCATCGTGGACGACCACCGCAAGCTGGGCTTTCACTCGTGGCACCTGGTGCCCAAGACGGCCATCTGCGACCCGGGCCTGACCCTGGGCCTGCCGCCCGCGCTGACGGCCGCCACCGGCATGGACGCGATCGCGCACTGCATGGAGACCTTCATGTCCTCGGCCTTCAACCCACCGGCCGACGGCATCGCGCTGGAAGGCCTCACGCGCGGCTGGGCGCACATCGAACGCGCCACGCGCGACGGCAGCGACCGCGAGGCCCGCCTGAACATGATGAGCGCGAGCATGCAGGGCGCGATGGCATTCCAGAAAGGGCTGGGCTGCGTGCATTCGCTGAGCCACAGCCTGGGCGGCGTGAACCCGCGGCTGCACCACGGCACGCTGAACGCGGTGTTCCTGCCCGCCGTGGTGCGCTTCAACGCGCAGGCCCCCGCCGTGCAGAAAGACCGGCGCCTGGAGCGCATGGCCCACGCCATGGGGCTGGCGTCCGCGGGCGACATCCCCGAGGCCATCCGCGACATGAGCGCGCGGCTGGGGCTGCCCACGGGCCTGGCCGCGATGGGCGTGACCGAGGCGCTGTTCGGCGACGTGATCGAAGGCGCCATGGCCGACCACTGCCACAAGACCAACCCGCGCGAGGCGAGCGTGGACGACTACCGGGCGATGCTCGCCGAATCGATGTGAGCGTTGCGGCCGCGGCGGCCCGCCCTCAAAGCGGCAGGACCGCCGCCGGGTCGGGCCGGCGCAGCCATTCGGCGAACTCGTCGGCCAGCTGGCGGCTGGCCGACGTGGCCGCGCTCCAGGCGCGCACACGGGCGGTCAGGTCGCTGCCGTAGTGCAGAAAATCGTTGCGATCGGGCAGCTTGGCGTTCGGCAGCGTGCGCACCCAGTCGGGGTGCGGCGACAGCACCACCATGCGGTCCAGCGCGGGCGTGGCGCGGTGGCGCCAGCGCAGGCCCTTGTCCAGCCAGCCGGGCACCACGCTCTGCTGGAAGTGCGGGTACAGCACCAGGGCGCCAGGGGAATCTGAACGTTTTTGGCCTCCAGCACAATCAACACTAGGGCATATTGCTATATTTTTTATAGCGCCCGTCTGCTCGATGTCCGCCAGCGGCCGGTAGCGCAGATGCAGGTGGTAGTCGGTCAGGCCACCGTCCCAGTAGGCACCGGCCGGCGCGCCCGGAATGTCGTGCACCGCCTGCAGCACGAAGGGGATGGAGCAACTGGCCTGCAGCGCCGGCAAAAAGTTGGCCCCGGTCAGCGCCACCTGCCGCGTGGGGTAGTCGGTGGTGCCGAACGGCAGCGGCGCCATGGCGGCGCCGGGGGCATCGCCAGCCGGACCGGAGAACACCACCCGCTCCAGCCACCACCCCAGCGCGCGGCGGTGCACCGCGTTGGCGGCGAACGCGCCCAGGTAGCCGAGCGGCGTGGCCAGCCGGCGTTCGCGCGAGAGCAGGTGCCGCCCCCGCGACGTCACGATGTGCAGCCGCCAGCGCGGGTGCGCGAGCAACGGCCCCACCTGCGCACCGTAGAAGTCGCGCAGCCCCTGCCCGAACTGCGCGCTCACCTGCGCGGCCGTGGGGCGCTGGCGGCCGGGTGGCGGTGCGTAGTGCTGGTGGATGTAGGCGTGCTCCAGCCGCTCCAGCGCGGCCACGGGCGAGTCCAGGCAGGCCGTGGCCATGCGCCAGGCGCCGATCGAGGCGCCCACCAGATGCACCGGCTGGGTGGAGCCCTGCAGCCAGTGCCCGAACACGAAGCGGTCCAGCGGCCCGAGGACCAGCCCCTTGGGGCCGCCAGCGGCGGCAGGTATCACGCCGATGTCGGCGGGCTGCAGGCCGTGCCGGGCGATGTGCGCCCGCGCCAGCGGCCCCGCGTGGATGCGCAGCGCCTTCATCGGCCGGGGCACCGGCGCGCCGCGGCGCTCACACGTAGTCGCCCGGGTCGGGGCGCACGGTCCAGTCGATCGGGTCCTGCTGTAGCACCATGTCGATATCGAGCCCCAGCGCCAGCCCGACCTCGCCGGGAAAGGACACCGCCAGTTCCTTCTCGCCCAGCGCCGCCTCGCGGGCCCGCACGCGCCAGGCGGCCAGGTGCAGCACGCCGGCCAGGGGCTCGTACACGCTGTTCTCGAACGGCGCGCTCTGGTACTGCAAGGCATCCACCACCACCTGCGGCAACTGCCAGCGGCGCGCCATGCCGGCGCTCACCTGCGAATAGCAGTAGCCCAGCAGCCGCTGCTCCAGCTTGGAGCGGCGCGGATCGAAGGGGCCGACCAGCCGGTTGATGGCCTGCACGCGGTCCGGGTTGCCCAGGTGCAGCAGCAACTCGCCCACGCCGTGGAGCAGGCCCGCGGTGTATGCCGCGATCTGGTTGTGGTGCACGCTGCCGGCCAGCGACCGCGCCAGCTTGGCGGTGTGCAGGCTGTAGCGCCAGAACTGCTGCAGGTTAACGCCCGGCACCGACCGCGAGGTCGTGCCCAGCGGCGCGGACGCCACCAGCGTGCGCAGTTGCTGCACGCCCAGCAGCGACAGCGCCTCGGGAATGCCGCTGATCTGCTGCTGGGCCTGGAACGTGGGGGAGTTGGCCTCTTCCAGCAGCCGCGCGGCCATGGCCGGGTCGGTGCCGAAGAGCTGGGTGACGCGGCGCAGGTTGGGCTCGGGCGCCGCCAGCTCGTTCATCAGCAGCGCCACCGCGCGCGGCACGCTCGGCAGCGCGACGGGAATCCCCAGCAGGGCGATGAGCTCCATGGAACGGCCGGAAGTAAGGTTCCGGCGATTATCCACGCAACTTTTACCGCTTATTACCTTGCAGCTTGGCGAAGGCCGAGGCCATAGCCGACGGGGGGGCGGGCTCGTTGCTGCGGCGCGGTGCCGCATGCTGGCCCCGCCCCGCCCCTTCGAACCGGTTGTCGCGGGGCGCACCCCGGTCGCCGCCGCTGCGCGGGGGCGCTGCATCGAGCTTCATGGACAGGCCGATGCGCTTGCGCTCCACGTCCACCTCCATGATCTTCACCTTCACGATGTCGCCGGTCTTGACCACCTCGCGCGCATCGTTCACGAACTTGTGGCTCAGCTGGCTCACGTGCACCAGGCCGTCCTGGTGCACGCCCAGGTCGATGAAGGCGCCGAACTGCGCCACGTTGCTCACCGTGCCCTCCAGCACCATGCCTTCCTTCAGGTCTTTGATGTCTTCCACGCCGTCGTTGAAGCGCGCCACCTTGAAGTCCGGGCGCGGGTCGCGGCCGGGCTTCTCCAGCTCGCCCAGGATGTCCTTGACCGTGATGACGCCGAACTTCTCGTTGGCGAACAGCTCGGGCTTGAGCGTCTTGAGCATGTCGGCGCGGCCCATGATCTCGGCCACGGGCTTGCCGGTCTTTTGCATGATCTGCTCGACCACGGGGTACGTCTCGGGGTGCACGCCCGTCATGTCCAGCGGGTTCTCGCCGCCGCGGATGCGCAGGAAGCCCGCGCTCTGCTCGAAGGTCTTGGCGCCCAGGCCCGACACCTCCATGAGCTGGCGGCGGCTCTTGA
Source organism: Acidovorax sp. KNOB132 (assembly GCF_057541515.1). Classification (NCBI taxonomy): domain Bacteria; kingdom Pseudomonadati; phylum Pseudomonadota; class Betaproteobacteria; order Burkholderiales; family Comamonadaceae; genus Acidovorax; species Acidovorax sp. KNOB132. The sequence goes on along the minus strand of NZ_BAAJYT010000011.1, from coordinate 10,312 downwards.
ACGCGCCGTTGGCCTCGCGCCAGCGCACCACGGCCTTGGCCACGCTGCCCGACAGGCCCGACACGCGGCTGAGCAGGGGCACGCTGGCCGTGTTCAGGTCCACGCCCACCGAGTTCACGCAGTCCTCCACCACCGTGCCCAGGGTGCGGGCCAGCTCGCTCTGGTTCACGTCGTGCTGGTACTGGCCCACGCCGATGCTCTTGGGGTCGATCTTGACCAGCTCGGCCAGCGGGTCCTGCAGGCGCCGCGCGATGGAGGCGGCGCCGCGCAGGCTCACGTCCACGTCGGGCATTTCCTGCGAGGCGTATTCGCTGGCGGAATAGACGGAGGCGCCGGCCTCGCTCACCACCACCTTCTCGATGGCGCGCTCGGCCTTGGCGGCCAGTTTGATGAGGTCGGCGGCCAGCTTGTCGGTTTCGCGGCTGGCGGTGCCGTTGCCGATGGCGATCAGGTTCACACCGTGCTTTTCGGCCAGCTTGGCCAGCGTGTGCAGCGAGCCTTCCCAGTCGCGGCGCGGCTCGTGCGGGAACACGGTGGCGGTCTCCACCAGCTTGCCGGTCGCATCCACCACCGCCACCTTCACGCCGGTGCGGATGCCTGGGTCCAGCCCCATCACCACGCGCGGGCCGGCGGGCGCGGCCAGCAGCAGGTCGCGCAGGTTGTCGGCGAAAACCTTGATGGCGACCTTCTCGGCCTCGTCGCGCAGGCGGGCGAACAGGTCGCGCTCGGTGGAAAGGCTCAGCTTCACGCGCCAGGCCCAGCCCACGCATTTGCGCAGCAGGTCGTCGGCCGCGCGGCGGCATGGCTCCAGCCCAGGTGCAGGGCGATCTTGCCCTCGGCGATGCTGGGCTTTCCGGGCTCTGGCTCGACGGGCAGGACCAGCTTGGCCTCCAGGATTTCGAGCGCCCGGCCGCGGAACACGGCCAGCGCGCGGTGCGAGGGCACGCGGCCGATGGGCTCGTCGTACTCGAAGTAGTCGCGGAACTTGGATACCTCGGGATCGGCCTCGTTCTTGCCCTCGACCTTCTTGCTGCGCAGCAGGCCCTCGGCCCACAGCCATTCGCGCAGCGACTGCACCAGCACCGCGTCTTCGGCCCAGCGCTCGGAGAGGATGTCGCGCACGCCGTCGAGCACGGCCGGCACGGTGGAAAAGTCGGCACCCGGCTTGCCATCGTCCAGCACCTCGGGGGGTCGGGTGAACGCGGCGGCCTCGGCGGCCGGGTCCAGCGTGGGGTCGGCGAAGAGCTTGTCGGCCAGCGGCTCGATGCCGAACTCGCGGGCGATCTGGCCCTTGGTGCGGCGCTTTTGCTTGAAGGGCAGGTAGAGGTCTTCCAGCTCCTGCTTGGTCGGTGCACCCGCGATGGCGGCGCGCAGCGCGTCGGTCAGCTTGCCCTGCTCGTCGATGGCCTTGAGCACCGCGGCGCGGCGGTCTTCCAGCTCGCGCAAGTACGACAGGCGGGCCTCCAGCTCGCGCAGCTGGATGTCGTCCAGCCCACCGGTCACTTCCTTGCGGTAGCGCGCGATGAAGGGCACCGTGGCGCCCCCATCGAGCAACTCGACGGCGGAGGCCACCTGCTGCTCGGTGACCCGGATTTCTGCGGCAATCTGCCGGATGATCTTCTGCATGCTGAAAACGCGCCCGAGGGCTCGGCTTTGGAAAAGCGGGCGAGTGTGCCACAGGCCTTCCCGGCCCTTGTTTCAGTCCGCACCGCCCCCTGCCCCGTGCCTTGCGTGGCGGCCCGGCCGGCACCGGGCGACATTCCATCCCAGGGAAGACCTGTAGGCGCGGCAGCCCGGTGCGCTTGTACGATCCCCAGGCACTCCCATCGCCCGCCCAGGACCGGGTGGCGATGGCGACCACCGCTGCATGGAATGCCCCTTGCATCAGGACAGCCCGGGCATCCGCTTTCCGTGCCTGCAAGGCGCCTTCGCACCCAGCGATGCGCACGTTCCCGGTGCATGGCACGGCAACGCGGGCCGAAGTGGGGCTGCAGGGCCCCGCGACGGCCAGGCGACGCACGGCACGGCCTGCAGCGGCCCCGGCTGGTTTCCCCTTGGTTGATCGACGATTGAAGGACTGACGATGGCACGAATTTCCCGCACTTCCCTTCGCACCCGGCTCGGCGCCACCGCCCTGGCGGTCCTGGGCGCCTGCGCCGGCCTGCCGGCAGCGGCCCAGCAGCCGGCCACCCCCATCAAGGTGGGCATCGCGCTGGACATCTCCGGCCCGTTCGCCGCCCTGGGGGCCGAGGCGCGGGACGGCTTCGCGCTGGGCATCAAGCAGCTGGGCGGCAAGCTGGGCGGCCAGCCCGTGCAGTTCGTGCAGACCGACATGGCCGGCAGCCCCGACCAGGCCAAGCAGCTGGTGGACCGCTTCGTGCAACGCGAGAAGATCGACCTGTTCACCGGCCCCATCGCCTCCAACGTGGCGCTGGCCGTGGCGCCCACACTGTTCGCCGCCAAGGTGCCCTACCTGTCGAACAACGCGGGCCCCAGCCAGCTGGCGGGCGCGCAGTGCAACCCCTACTTCTTCGGCACCGCCTACCAAAACGACCAGTACCACGAGGCCGCCGGCCAGTTCGCGGCCGACCGGGGCTTCAAGCGCATGGTGCTGATCGCGCCCAACTACCCCGCCGGCAAGGACGGGATCAACGGCTTCAAGCGCAAGTTCAAGGGCACGGTGGTGGACGAGATGTACACCAAGCTCGGCCAGATCGACTACGCAACCGAGCTGGCGCAACTGCGCGCCGCCAAGCCCGAGGCCGTGTACTTCTTCCTGCCCGGCGCAATGGGCATCAACTTCATCAAGCAGTTCGTGGGCGCGGGCCTGTCCAAGGACATCACGCTGGTGACCAGCGGCTTCTCGGCCGACGAAGACGTCATCAGCGCCGTGGGCGAACCCATGCTGGGGCTGTTCAACACCTCGCACTGGGCGCACGACCTGGACAACCCGGCCAACAAGGCCTTCGTGGCCGCGTTCCGCAAGGAGTACGGCGGGCGCTACCCGTCCATCTACGCCGCACAGGCCTTCGACGTGATCACCGCCATGGACTCGGCCGTCAAGGCCGTGGGCGGCAAGGTGGCCGACCGCGATGCATTGATCAAGGCGCTGGCCAAGGCGCAGTTTCCTTCGGTGCGCGGCAACTTCCGCTACGCCAACAACCACTACCCGGTGCAGAACTTCTACCTGCGCACCATCGGCAAGGACGCCGAAGGCCGCGTGACCAACAAGACCATCAAGACGGTGCTGGAAAACTATGGGGATGCGTTCTCAGCCCAGTGCGGTATGAAATAAGCCCGCCCTGAGTCGCTTCGCGCCTTCCCCCCGGATGGGGGACGCCGCCGGCGCGGCGGGGCGGCCCTTGCGCGGCGGCTGCTGGCTTGGGGCCGCGCCGGTGGCATGGGCCGTGCGCAACGCGTCGTCGCATGGAACAACCGAAATGACATTGAACACCTCCTTGCGCCCGGGCGCACGCCATGAATCCGATCCTCGTCTTCGAACAACTGCTCAATGGCGCGGGCTACGGGCTCATGCTTTTCCTGATCGCGGCGGGGCTCACCCTGGTCTTCGGGATCATGGACGTGATGAACCTCTCGCACGGCTCGCTGTTCATGGTGGGCGCCTACGTGGCGGCCACGGTGCATGTGCAGAGCGGCTCGTTCGCCGTGGCGGTGCTGGTGGCCGTGGCCGTGACGGTGGCGGTGGCGGCGCTGCTGGAGGTGACGCTGATGCGCCGCCTCTACGGGCGCGACCACCTGGCCCAGGTGCTGGCCACCTTCGGCGTGATCCTCGTGGCGGACGATGCCGTGAAGATGGTGTGGGGCCCCTCCCCCGTCATGGCGCCCACGCCGGCCTGGCTCTCGGGGCCGGTGGAACTGTTCGCCGGCCTGCCCTACCCGTCGTACCGCCTGGTGGTGCTGGGCGCGGGAGTGCTGGTGGCGGGTCTGCTGTACCTGCTGGTCAACCACAGCCGCGTGGGCATGCTGGTGCGCGCGGGCGCGTCGGACCGCTGGATGGCCGAGCTGATGGGCGTGCGCGTGCGGCGCGTGTTCTGCGGCATCTTCGTGCTCGGTGCCGCCCTGGCGGCCCTCGCGGGCGCCCTCATGGGGCCGCTGATGGCGGTGCAGGTGGGCATGGGCGAATCCATCCTGATCCCCGCGCTGGTGGTGATCGTCATCGGCGGCATCGGCTCGGTGCGCGGCGCCTTCGTGGCGGCCCTGCTGGTGGGCCTGGTGGACACCATCGGCCGCGCCTTCCTGCCGCTGCTGCTGCGCGCCACCCTGCCGCCCGCCGTGGCCGCCGACTTAGGGCCGCTGTGCGCCGAGGTGGCCATGTACGCACTGATGGCGGCGGTTCTGAGCTTTCGCCCCGCGGGGCTGTTTTCTGCCAAGGCCTGAGCGACATGTCTGCTGCCTCCCTGACTTCCTCTTCCCCACCGCAGCGCCGTGCCGCCGCGCGCTGGCGCGGCGCGCTGCTGCCGCTGGCCCTGCTGGCGGCGCTGGCGGTGTTTCCGCTGGTGGCATCGGCCCTGGGGCTGGATTTTTACATCGGCTTCGTGCGCCGGGTGCTGGTCGTGGCCCTGGCCGCCGCCAGCCTGAACTTCATCATGGGCTTCGGCGGCATGGTGGCGCTGGGGCATGCGGGCTTCATGGGCGTGGGCGCCTACACGGTGGTGGTGCTCAGCGACGCGGGCGCCACCTCGGCCTGGGTGGTGTGGGGCGCCGCCATGGTGCTGGCCGCGCTGGCGGCTGCGCTGGTGGGCGCCATCTCGCTGCGCACCCAGGGCGTGTACTTCATCATGATCACGCTGGCCTTCGCGCAGATGCTGTACTTCGTGTTCGTCTCGCTGCGCAGCTACGGCGGGGACGACGGCTACACCCTGCCCATGCGGCCCGTGCTCGGCCTGGGCCTGGACGCCATGCACGAGCCCACCCTGTACTGGGTGGTGCTGGCGCTGGTGGCGCTGGTGCTGTGGTGGCTGGACCGGGCCACGGCCTCGCGCTTCGGCGCGGCGCTGGCGGGCATCCGCGACAACGCGACGCGCATGCGCGCGCTGGGCTATCCGGTGTACCTGCTGCAGCTGGCCGCCTTCACCCTGGCCGGCGCGGTGGCGGGCCTGGCGGGCGCGCTGCTGGCCACGGGCAACAGCTTCGTGAGCCCGGCCATGATGCACTGGACGCAGTCGGCCACGCTCATCGTGATGGTCGTCATCGGCGGCCTGGGCCGGCGCTGGGGCGGGCCGCTGGGCGCGGCCGTGTGGCTGGCGCTGGAAGAGGCACTCAAGCTCCACACCGACCACTGGCACATGCCGCTGGGCCTGCTGCTGATCGCCACCGCGCTGTACGCGCCCAGGGGCCTGGCCGCGCTGGCGGACCTGCGCGCAAGGAGCGCGCGATGAGCCTGTTCCAAGTGCAGGGCCTGGTCAAGCGCTTCGGCGGCCTGCTGGCCACCGACCACGTGGACCTGACCGTGGCGCACGGCGAGATCCACGCCCTCATCGGCCCCAACGGCGCGGGCAAGACCACGCTGGTCCACCAGATCTCGGGCCTGCTGGCGCCCGACGCAGGCCGCGTGCTGCTCGACGGTGACGACATCACCGCCCTGCCCATGCACCGCCGCGTGGCCAAAGGCCTGTCGCGCTGCTTTCAGGTGACGCGCATCTTCCCGGCCCAGACCGTGCGCGACAACCTGCTGCTGGCCGTGCAGGCGCACAGCGGATCGAGCTTTCGCTTCCTGCAGCCGCGCTCGCAGGCGCGCGGGCTGTACGAGGCCGCCGACCGGCTGGCCGAGCGCGTGGGCCTGCAGGGCCGCATGGACGGCATCGCCGGCGCCCTGCCCCATGGCGCCCAGCGCACGCTGGACGTGGCCCTCGCCCTGGCCTGCGCGCCCAAGCTGCTGCTGCTCGACGAACCCATGGCCGGCATGGGGCCGGAGGAATCGCAGCAGATGGTGCAGCTGATCGACAGCCTGCGCCGGGACATGGCCGTGCTGCTGATCGAGCACGACATGGAGGCCGTCTTCCGCCTGGCCGACCGCATCTCGGTGCTGGTGTACGGCCGGGTGCTCACGGCCGGCACGCCCCATGAGATCCGCAGCAACGCCGAAGTGCAGGCCGTGTACCTGGGCACCGAAACCCTGGAGGCCGCCCCATGAGCACGCCCACGCCTTCGATGCACCATGGGTCCGCGCCCGTGGCAGAGCCCCTGCTGAGCTGCCAGGGCCTGGAGGCCGGCTACGGCGTGAGCCAGGTGCTGTTCGGCATCCACCTCGACATCGCCGCGGGCGAAGTGGTGTCTCTGCTGGGTCGCAACGGCATGGGCAAGAGCACCACCATCAAGACCCTGGTGGGCGCACTGCGCCCCACGGCCGGCGCCATCCGCTTCGCGGGCCAGGCCATCGGGGCGATGAAGAGCGACGCCATTGCCCGCATGGGCCTGGCCATCGTGCCCGAGGGCCGCCACGTGTTCCCCAACCTCAGCGTGCGCGAACACCTGCTGGCATTCGCCAGCCACCGCAGCGGCCTGGGCGAGCCCTGGGACCTGCAGCGCATCTACGGCGTGTTCCCGCGCCTGCAGGAACGCGAACACCACCTGGGCCACCAGCTGTCGGGCGGCGAGCAGCAGATGCTGGCCATCGGCCGCGCGCTGTCCACCAACCCGCGCCTGCTGATCCTGGACGAAGCCACCGAAGGCCTGGCCCCGGTGATCCGCGAGGAAATCTGGCGGTGCCTGGCCACGCTCAAGGCCGCGGGGCAGACCATCCTGGTGGTGGACAAGTACGTGCACCGCCTCATGGGCCTGGCCGATCGGCACGTGATCCTGGAGCGCGGGCGCGTGGTGTGGCAAGGGGATTCCGAGGCGCTCAATGCGGATCGGGGGCTGTGGGCGCAGTACCTGAGCGTGTAGGCTGGGCCAGCTGGCAGGTCTATACCGGCCGCAGGGCGCATACCGCTTCGTGGCATTGGGGCACACCTTCGGCACGGAGCCGGTGCAGGACGGCGAGACCGACGACCTAGACGGGACGCGCCCCGGGCTGGTGTACAGCGCGCAGTGAGCGCGGGGGGCGTCCCTAAAATGCGCAGACCACCGCCACGCCGCCACCACCAACGCCTGCGCTTCTAAGACCATGACGCCCTTCCCCTATCCGGTCCGCACCGAATGCCCGCCCGGCGCATGCGTGTGCGACCGCGATGCGCTGCTGCAGGCGCCGAGCGGCGACTTGCGCGTGCTGCGCCTCACGCGGGAGGAGGAAAAGCGGCTCATCGACCGGCTGGAGAACCTGGGCAGCCTGGGCGAACTGCGCCGCATGCAGGACCGGCTGGAAGCGCAACTGGGCATCCGCCTGAGCATCACCACCAGCCCCAACGAGGTCCGCAGCCTGCGCGGCATCGCCATCCTGGTGCTGGAGCAGCGGGGGCTGTGCCGCAAGACCCGGCAGGCCATTCCCGCCGCGATCAAGAAGAGCATGGACCGGCACCCCGACATCGCCTATGAGCTGCTCAACGAAGGGGGCCTGTTTTCGGGCGAGTGACGGGCGGCGGTGCCCCGGCTGCCGCCGCTTCGGCGCCGAAACGAAAGGAAACCGTCCAGGCCCTGGAAGAACGCGCCACAGCCCCCCACATCGACACGGTGTAGGGCGCGCATTCCTGCCTTGTATCCTGCCTTCCGCGCGCCCGCTCATCGACTCCCTGCCCTCCATGCAAGACGATCTTTTCGGCGACCTGCCCGCTCCCCCCGAGCCCCCCGCTGCGCGCCCGCCAGACGCCCAGCCCCATCGGCCGAGCCCACCGAGGCCAAGGCCCCTGCCGTGCGCCGCAGCGGCACGGTGCAACCGGCGGCCTGGGACGACGACCTGCGCTCGCTGGCCGCGCGGCTGCCGTCCCGCTTGCGCATGGGCACGTCGTCGTGGACCTACCCCGGCTGGAAGGGCTTGCTGTGGGAAGGCGAACATTCGGAGCAGGCGCTTTCCAAGAACGGCCTGCCGGTGTATGCCCAGCACCCGCTGATGCGCACGGTGAGCATCGACCGCAGCTTCTACCGGCCGCTCACGGTGAGCCAGTACGAGCGCTACGCCTCGCAGGTGCCGCATGACTTCCGCTTCGTGGTGAAGGCGCCCAGCCTGGTGACCGATGCGCTGGTGCGCGGCGAGGACGGGCGCGGGCGCCAGGCCAACCCGGCGTTCCTGGATGCCGCACTGGCGACGCAGGAGTTCGTGGCGCCCGCGCTCGAAGGCCTGGGCGCCAAGGTGGGTGCGCTGGTGTTCCAGTTGAGCCCGCTGCCGCTGACGCAGCTCGACCGGCTGCCGCAGGTGCTGGAGCGCCTGCGCACCATGCTGCTCGCGCAGCCGCCACTGGCGCCCACCGCGCCGGACGGCGTGCTGGCCGTGGAGGTGCGCGATCCCGAGTGGCTGTCGCCCGAGTTCATGCCACACTTTGCCGCCGTGCTGCGCGAAGCCGGCGCCACCTATTGCGTGGGGCTGCACGCCAAGATGCCGCCGCTGGCGGAGCAACTGCATCTGCTGCGCCGGCTGTGGCCCGGGCCGCTGGTGTGCCGCTGGAACCTGAACCCGGTGCACGGCGCCTATGGGTACGAAGACGCCGAAAAGCTCTACGCCCCCTATGACCGCATCCTGCACCCGGCCCCCGAGGTGCACGACGTGCTGGCGCGCACGATCGCGGGGGTGACAGGGGCGGGCCAGAATGCCTTCGTCACGGTCAGCAACCATGCAGAAGGGTGCGCGCCCCTCACCCTGCGCACGCTGGCGGAGCGGGTGGCGACCCTGGAATAGCGCGACGGCTCAAGCGACCGACCATGCCCCAAACGAAATGCTATTAATTTAATAGCACAATGCCCTAGTATCGATTGTGCTGGCGGCCTAAAAGGCCAAAACCGGATTCAGGCATGCGCCGTGGCGCCATGCCGCAGCCGCATCACGCTACACACGCCCGCCAACGCCGCGCAGCCGGCCGCCGCCATCAGCGCCACCGATTCGCCCTGCCCGTCGTGCTGGCCCCAGACCGCGAAGATGCCCGCCAGCAGCACGGCGCCCAGGGTCTGCCCGGTCAGACGCGCGGTGCCCAGCATGCCGCTGGCCGCGCCCGAACGGTGCAACGGCGCCGAGGCGACGATGGTGTGGTTGTTGGGCGACTGGAACAGCCCGAAGCCCGCCCCGCACAGCAGCATGCGCCACGCCACGTCGAACACGCCCGGCTGCGGCGGCAGCACGGCCAGTGCGACCAGCCCGCAGGCGAACACCGCCATGCCGACGCCACCCAGCAGGCCATCCGCGAAGCGGCCGATGAGCCGTCCCGCGAACGGCGCCACCACCACGATGGCCAGCGGCCAGGCGGTGATGAGCAGGCCCGCCTCGAAGTGCGACCGGCCCTGCGCCTCCAGCAACAGGAACGGCAGCGACAGAAAGGCCAGCATCTGCGCGCAGAAGGCCCCGACCGACGCGCCCATCGACAGCGCGAACACGGGGATGCGCAGCAGGTCCACCGGAAACAGCGGCACGGCCACGCGCCGCTGCCGCCGCAGATACACCCAGCCCACCGCGACGCCGGCCAGCAGCAGCGCCCAGCCCAGCGGGGCCGCCGCACGCGAGGCCTCGCCCCGCACGCCGAGCTGCTCGCCACCGATGAAGATCAGCGCGAACATGAGGATGTTCAGCGTGACGTCCAGCACCGTCAGCCGCGCGCCGGTGTGCGTGCTGGGCGGATTGAACGGCAGCGCGCGCCGCCCCAGCCACAGCGTGAACAGGCCCAGCGGCAGGTTCAGCGCGAACAGCCAAGGCCACGATGCGAAAGACAGGATGGCCGCCGCCACCGAGGGCCCGGCCATCGACGAGGTGGCCACGACCAGCGAGTTGATGGCCATGCCCCGGCCCAGGTGAGCGCGCGGATAGGTCAGGCGCACCAGCGCGGCATTCACGCTCATGATGCCCGCCGCACCCAGTCCCTGCACCGCGCGCGCCACGACCAGCGCTGGGAGTGAAGTGGCCAGCATGGCCCCGAGCGACGACACGGCGAACAGCGCCATGCCCAGCAGGTACACGCGCCGGTAGCCGATGCGCTCGCCCAGCGAGGCGAGCGGCAGCAGCATGACCAGCGTGGCGATCTGGTAGGCGTTGACGACCCAGATGGCCTGCGCCGCGCCCGCGTTCAGTTCGCGAGCGATACCGGGCAGCGCGAGGTTGACGATGCTGCCGTCCAGCACCGCCACGGCCAGTCCGAGGATGATGACCAGCATGGCCCGCGCACGGTCGCGCCCCGGCAGCCCGTCGGAGGCGGCGGGCGCGCCCTGCCCCACGGGT